>NZ_AGBF01000001.1 GCF_000225525.1 Streptomyces zinciresistens K42
GTCCCGGCTGTCGCCGTCGACCAGGTGATGCGACTGCACCTGAAAGCCACAGGCCGTCTCGCCGTAGTCGAGGTCACCCTGACCAAGCCGGGCAGCGGTGTCGTGACCGTCCCCCAGGGCACCCGCTCCCCCAAGCAACCCCAGGGCACTCTGGGACGCACCCGCAACGCTGCGGGCCGAGCCACCGGCTGGTACGTGGACGACGCGTGCGGCCACGACGGCCGCAAGCCGATCCGCGTCACCGGGCGCACCAAGGACGATGCCCTCCGAAAGTATCTGCGCGCGCTCGGCCTCTGGCCCGACGCGATCACCTACGCCCACTTCCACTACACGTCGCAGCGAGGCAACTGATCAATCGGCCGGAGACGGGGTGGCGCGGTCAGGGGCATGGCGTGGAGCTCGCCAAGCCCCGCGACGCCAGCCGTCCTAGCTGCACCTGGGCCACTGCTTCATTGCCGGACCCAGGCCAACCCTGAGCACCAGACCATCGAACGGCGACGGTCACGAGCTCGCCGTCATCCTGTTGAGAGAGGACCACTTGATGTGTAGTACGACGTCCCCCATGGCGGAGGGTCCGAACAGCGGAGCGGAGCCGGACGCGGTGGGCACGCTGCCCGAGTATGCGCAGGAGCCGGCGGTCGTCACAGCGCTGGGGGTGCTACGGGCGGGCGGTGTGACGCTGGCGACGGTGCCGGGCCGGAAGATGCTCTACCGGGAGTGGCACAGCGCGCAGGGGCCACAGGGCGCGTTCGTGTGGCCGGGGGCGGGCCGGACGCTGGAAGTGGTCTGGTTCATCAATGGGGCGCAGGACGAGCGGGGCATGAGGACGCGGGACACCCGGAGCGTGCGGGCCGCCCGTAACCAGGCCCTTGACGGCATCGCCTCGGTGTTCCAGGCCGCCGGCTGGAACGTGTGGCGGGTGGAGAGCCGCCGGACCGCTACCCGGCGCGCCCTTCGGATGGACGTGACACCACCGGCCGAGGACGACCCTCAGTCCGTCATCTCCGAGGAGGAAGCCGAAGCCCTGGTGGCCGAGTTCGGCATCGGGGAGGGCGACCTCGACGAAGCCGTGCACGACGCGGCCAACGAGGACGGGGCCGACGAGTACAACGGCGGCGCGCACCCGGAGTCGAGCGACGCGGACGCTTACGAGCAAGTTCACGAGGCGGCCGACGCGCGGGCGAGCAGCGTGAACAATCAGGGGGCAACGGCCCAGGTGCAGTTCCTCGCCGAATGCTGCGGCACCGTCGAGGGCCTCCGGTCACTCCTGGGGGATCTGACGTCGTCGCCTGCGGCGGCGAAGTCCATGTCCACCTCCTGACGCCCCCATCGCGGGCGGCGGCAGCGGAGGACCCCCCGCCCCGCAAGTTGCATAATTGGATTTAATCCCGTAGTGTGACAGTTGCAGTCAGGCTCCTGTAGCTCAGAAGGAAGAGCGGTCGTAAAACGGAACGACGACACGGTGGGACGGTTGCGGATGCACCGGGACCGGGCCCTGGCCAGCCAAAAGCTCCAGGGTTGGGGAACCTCAACGAGAAACCGCGCGAGCAGTTTCGAACCCCCGGCAGGGAAGCGCGTTGTCCAAGCCCACCTACTCGGCGCGGGTTCGAGTCCCGCCAGGAGCGCCTCTAGTTGCCATTCGACCGTAAATGCCTTACGCAGCTCAGAAGGAATCGCTAAATTGACTCGCCCCCGGCCTTTGCTGATGCTCGACGTCGACGGACCACTGAACCCATTCGACGCAAAGCCACACCGACGACCGCCCGGCTATCAAACACACCGCCTCAAGCCGGATAACTGGATTTCCCAGCACCCGGGGGTTCCTGAGAATCGAATCAGGCCCCTTCGTGTATGGCTCAACCCCGCACACGGCTCGGCCCTGATGGCGCTACCTTTCGATTTGGTCTGGGCCACCACCTGGGAGCACGACGCGAACGAGTGGATCGGTTGGCGTATCGGTCTGCCACGTGAACACGACTTTCCCGTCATCGAGTTTGACGACCAATTCACTATCCGCCCTGACGGTACCTACGTGAAAACATGGACGGTCGTCCAATATGCAGCAGGTCGCCCCTTCGCGTGGGTCGATGATCAAATCGAGGATGTCGACCGCGACTACGTCGCTCGACATCACAGTGGCCCCGCGCTCCTTCACCGCGTCGACCCACGCAAGGGGCTGCAGCACCACGACTTCGCCGCCCTCTCCGACTGGGCCTCACGGATCGGCAACGACTAACCCCTACACCCCCGGGGGCCGGCGTAACGCGGCGACCCAGGTCCGGGCGGGGCGGGCGGCGGGCATGACGTCAGAACGGCGTGCGACGGTCACGAGCCGCAGCGAGGCAGAGCGCACCGAGCTCCGGTGTGTCGCCTGCCCCTGACGCAACTGCGGAGAGGAGCTGCCGACGGATCCGCTGGACAGAACACCGCGCTCCTTCTTGGCCGGGCGCCCATCAGGGCCCCCGGCCGACTCACAGGCCGTCGCGCAGCAGCCGGTACAAGGAGTCAGGTGCCTCCAAGACGCCCCAGTTGCGGGGCGCGCACGGGCGCAGGGGCGGGGGCAGAACGATTCCCAGGTACGCACTGCCCCCGAGGTCCGACCAGGTCGGATCGATCACATAGCCGTTCGCGTCCGTACACCAGGCGTGGGCCGTCGGTACGGGGCTGCCGTCCGCGACGGCGAAGCCCTCGGTGTAGGCCAGGTGCGGGTGTTCCTGCTCGGTCGCCGCCGCGTTGGCGAAGCACTGCCGCTCCGGGAGGGCCTGGACCTCGGCCGGGAGGGCAGCGGGGATGAACCAGCGGCCGTGCGCGGCGACGAGCTCGTACACCGAACGATGCTTCCAGCTGGCGGTGCCGTCGTGGTCCAGCCGGCCCTCCAGCGCAAGGTGCAACTCCAGCCAGTCCAGAAGCACTTGCTCGGAGGGAGACGCCCGGCGGGCAGGGACAACAGCGCCGACGACGTCGCGGACCGTCGTCACGTCCGCCAGGACGCCCCCGCTGTCTGCATCACTCGGCATGCTTCCCTCCCCTGCCGGGGGCTCTCCCGGCGTTCCGGTCCGCTTCCTACCAGCACCGGAGGCTGCACGTCCAGCAGCAACGTGAGGCCGGACAGCGCGACGGGCCAGGACTCCTCGGGCGGGCATGCGAGACGAGACGGTCGTTCGCTCTGCCGGTGACCCGGCAGAGCCCCGACAGTCCGTCGGACAGCCTGATCAGCAGGCTTGCGAGGGTCAGCTGGTTGCCGGCACGTGCAGAGGGTGCCGGGGCAGGACGGCCGGTTGGCTGGGCGTCGGGGCGTGCTCGGCGAAGAGGATTCGAAGGCGCGTCGGTGGATGGGTGCACAGGCTGCGGGTCGTCGCCCAAACCCGGGGCAGGAGCGAGCGTGCTTGGTCGCGCTCAAGGTCCTCGCGCCACATGTCGGCCACAGCGGCCCGGCCGCAGAAGCGGACGGCCGCGAGGTCACAGGCGAGTTCGCCCCACCAGAAGAACAGGACGGTCAGCATCCAGGCGGCCGTTGCGGCAAGGAGGAAGGCAGGCAAGGACAGGAGGCCGGCGAGCAGGCCGACTACCGCCACGGCGAGGGACTCGGCGGCGAGGCGCTTGCCAGTGTCGCGGCGCTGGAGGTGGGCGAGCTCATGCTCCAGGACCGCGGGGAGGTGGGCGGTGTGACGGGGGTGGAGCCACCGCATGCCGAGCCAGACGTGTCCCCGGCCGCCGTGGCCGGTGGAGCGGGCATCGGCCCAGCTGCCGGTCTCGTCGGAGGTGCCCAGGGTGACCTTCTCCAGTCCACGCTCGGCGGTGGTGCGGCGTACGTGCTCGGTGGTCTGCCGCATCCTGGCAGCGATGCGTTTGTGCGTGTCGCTGTCGGAGGGGCGAGGCTTGCGGTCTGCGTGAACCTGCCAGGTCAGAGCCTGGGCTGTCGGCCCCAAGGCGACCGCCGACTGCTGACGGGCGCGCCCTTGAATCGCCCACAGCCCGCCCGCGGCCACCGCGACGGCGACGGCGATCCCGGCTGCCGGCCCGCGCAGGTGCGTCATGACGGCCTCGCTGATGATCGCCGTCGACACCACGGCCTGCGCGGCGTGGCGTTGCAGATTCTCCCCCAGTGTCATGGTGATCACCGTAGTCGGGCAGACGCGACCGTCCCGGCGTCTGCCGGTCGCGTCCCCTTCGCCTCGACACCGTGCCCATGGGGTCTCATGGCGGCCGCGGCGGCCGGTCCTCCGGTCTGCTACGGCGTGATGCTGCCGTTCTGGGTGTCGGCCCGTCGTGCGGCGGATGAGTTCCGTACGCCGGGTACAAGGCGCCGGGCTCTGTCCGCGACTGGTGCACCCACCAGTCCGACGTGACTGCAGGGCAAGCCAGCCCGCTCGCGACGGTGAGGTCATCCGCTCCAGGGGACGCGTGCGAGAACGAGTCCCCGGACGTCGGCGGCACCGGTCGCCCGGAGCCGACGCGCGACGTGCTGGAGCTGCGATCCGCTGGTGAGGACGTCGTCGACAAGGAGGACGGTGGCCCCTTTGATGTCGCCGGTGTCTCCGGTCCAGGTCAGAGCGGCCGCATGCGCGGCGGCGGCCGCGCGCTTCTCGTCAAGGGTGCGGCTCGCGGACCGGGCTGTCTCGGTCTGCTTCACCAGCCGGTGGCCGCCTGGCGGGCTGAGCGGGTACGCCCGTGTGACGTCCTCCGTGTAAGCGGCGTCCATGATCGCCTCGATGTGCTGGATGGGCTGACGCCCCTTGTGGGTCGGATTGCCGACGACATAGTCGACACCCCGCATGGCCTCGGGGTGGCTCTCCATCCAGCCGACGAGTAGGCGGCCGAAGATCATCGCCCAGCCCGTCTTCCCCTCGTACTTCAGTTTGTGGATCTTGTCGCGCAGGGCTCCGGAGTACATGGCCACCGCGTCGACGCGCGAGAACCCCCGTTCGGCCTCCGGCAGCGAGCACACCGCGTTGCTGCACGGCCTGCCGGGTGCGAGGCCCTGGGAGCAGACAGGGCAATGGGGCTCCGCGACGGGCTGGAGGGTGCGGCCGGCGCAGTCGGAGCACAGGCGGGCGGTGCCGGTGATGCGGTAGGCGCACACCGGGCAGTCGGGGAAACCTGCCGGATCCGGGAGACCTGCCGTCACAGGCCGGCCAGGGCGAGCTGCTGGCGCTGCTGTCCGGCGGCCTGGATGTCCGCGGCCTGGCCGAGGCGGTCGGTGATGTCGCTGGAGGCGGTGACCAGGATCGCCCGGCCCTCGTCGAGCATCTTCTTGGCCCAGGGCTGGGTGTCGGCGAGGGAGCGGATCAGGAAGACGAGCTTGCCGTGCTCGGCGGCCAGGCGGGCCTGCATCTTGGCGCCCGAGGTGCTGGAGGCCTCGATGACGACGCTGCCCAGGGTGGTGCCGGACGTGACGACGTTGCGGCGGGGGAAGGTGTACTTCGCCGGAGGGCTCGTGGGCCAGAACTGGCTCAGCAGAGCCCCTCCCGCGTCCAGGATGGCCTTGGCGAGCGGACGATTCTCCGCCGGGTAGATCGGGGCGGCGATGCCGGTGCCCATGACCGCGAATGTGCGGCCTCCGGCAGCGAGCGTGGCCTGGTGGGCGGCTGCGTCGATGCCCTTGGCGAGTCCGCTGGCGATCACGACGTCGTGGTCGACGAGCTCGCGGGCCATCCGGGCCGCCCGGCGCAGCCCGGCCTCGGAGGCCTGGCGGGTGCCGACGATCGCGATGGAGCGGGCGTCGCGCTGGTCGAGCTCGCCGCGGTAGAAGAGGAACGGCGGCAGGTTGCCGATCACCCGCAGGTTCGCCGGGTAGTCCTTGTCGAGGACCGTGACCAAGCGTGCGCCGATCTTGCCGGCCGCGGCCAGCTCGTCGTCGACGCGGGCGCGCGCGTCGTCGAGGCCGACGGTCAGGGCCTGCTGCAGCAGGGGGCGGTTCTTGGTTGCGGCACGTGAGTCCTCGTACAGCTGTCCGTCCATGAGCGCGGCCAAGCCCTCGGGGCTGTGGGCGCCGCGGGCGATCAGGCTCCAGTCGAGGGTGGCGTCGCCGGCGCGCAGCGCGCACAGGGTCAGCAGATCGTGCTGCTCAGCGGTGATATCGAGGTCCATCAAGGTGTCCTTCTACTCGTGGCCCCGGGATGTTCGAAGGATGAAGCGAGGTACTCGGGCCACTTCCCATCATGGCGTACGCGGTCCGCGTACGGGAGACAAGGGCACGGTCGACTCGATCCTCGGTACCGGCCGCCCGGGCCGCGCCGGCTCCGGCGGCCGCACAGAGGGCAAGATCATTCGGTGCTCTGCGCGGCGGCGATGAAGTGGGACATCGTGGCCTTCAGAGCATCATCGGGGCCCGGGCCTGCGGCTCCGGTGACGGGCGTCGTCACGAAGTTCGTGGCGGCCAGGTGGTAGCTGACCTGGAAGGGGTCGATCGTCGTGCCGGGTCGCAGCTGGTAGGCGGTGTGGCGAGAGGCGCCGTACTTGCCGATGGTCAGGGCGATGACCTGCTCCGCCTTGGCGCTGGTCAGGAGGGTGCGGGCCCATTCGATCGACTTGCCTTCGGTGGTGAAGTCGTCGAAGACGATCACGGTTTTGCCTTTGAGCTTGCCCTTGTACTTGGGGTTGATCCGGACGGTGCGGGCCTGGGCGCCGATCGAGATGTCCGCCGTGCTCGCCTCGCCGCGGCTCCTCCTCCACCGCTCCAGGCTGGTGTCGGGGGCCTGGCCGGTGCGCTCGAGGAGGTCTTCGCGGTAGTAGGAGCCGACCATGGCCTTGGCCTTGGTGAGGAAGCCGGCGAGCTGCTGGCTTACCTGGCCCGGGGAGCTGCTGGGGTAGACGCAGAAGAGGCTGCGGTGGGGCAGGGTGCCGTCGAGGTAGGCGGAGGAGAGCAGCCGCAGCATCAGGATGTCGCGGGCGTCTTGGGTGCCGACGGTGATGCTGCGGCCGCGGGTGAAGACGTCCTGGAGCTCGAAGGTCCGGGCAGGGGCCTGAGGGAAGCGCACGTTGGGGGGCAGCAGCGAGCGGATCTTGAAGGAGCGGGCGTCATCGTCGTGGCTGAAGGCCCAGCGAGGCTCGTCCAGGAGGAAGTGCTCCAGGAGCTCACCGACATCGCTCGGCTGGTCCGCCGACAGAGTGATCATGCCCTTCGCGTTCCGCACGTGGTTGGCCCAGCGGGCGAAGATGTGGACGACGCCGGCGTTGATGCCGGTGCGCCAGTCCAGCTCGGAGGTCCCCACGATGACAAGCTGATTTGCGCGCAGCTTGAGGCGGTCGGCGACCGTCAGCAGCCAGGCCGCGCCGCCGCGGGCCGGCTGGCCGGGGATGTCGTCACGGCACAGGTGGAGGGCGGGCGCGGGCAGGCCAGCGGCCCTCATGGCGGCCTCGGCGTCGAGGGAGTCGGTCGTGAGCAGCACGAAGGAGATGCCGCGTTCGCCGAGCCACTGCAGGAAGTCGGCGATTCCGTCGTGGGCGCGCCCGGGCGAGCGCAGGACCGCCTTGTAGTCGATCGCGACCGCGCGCACCGTGTTCATCTCGTCCATCGCCGCCCCCACTGCTGTGCCATGGTCATCAGCTGACCCTCCTGCCATGATCTCAGCCGGTCTGACCGCGCACCCTCGGTTTCCGGATCCCCCGCTCCCCTCGCAGCCGCCCGTACGACTCCGTCGACGGAGGATCGGTCACACACGTCACACCCGCCGCAACTTCGTCAAAAAGTCCACTCCTCTGCCTCGAGCGGCCTGTAGGGCGAGAGGGCCACACCGGCCCCTGGAACGGAGGCATGGACGATGGAAGAGCACGGCGCCCGCGCGGTGGCAGTCGAGAAGATCGTGGTGGGGTTGGCGCAGCGGCCTGGGACGGAACCGCCCTGCGCGGACGGAGCCGACGTGCAGCGCCGCGGTGACGTCGTGTGCGCCGCGGTGGTCGACGGGGCCGGCCATCATCCGGCCGTGGTCCGGTATGCGGCGATTACCCCGGCGGTCATCACCCACATCGGAATCGCGGTGGGCGGCCTGGCCGGCCTGATGACGGCCGGGCAGATGGCCGCGGCCTACGACCGGCCCCCGCACGCGTCCGCGGTCCTCGCCTGCGCGCAGCCGGGACAGCCGACCAGCGTCCACTGGATCGGGGACTGCAGGGCCTACGGGTGGGACGGGATCACGCTCAGGCAGTGGTCGACCGACCAGACGATGGGGAACTGGCTCCGGTGGAACGGGGGTGCCGCCGTGGAACTCGACGCCGTCAAGCATGACAACTGGTCGAGGCTCGGGTTGGCCCAGGCCGGGGCGGCGACGTGCCGGCAGGTTCAGGTCCCCTCGGAGGTCTCGTTGGTGCTGCTGATGTCCGACGGGGTCTCCGACCAGGTGCCCGCGGAAATGCTGGCCCGGCTGTGCCGCGAGCACGCGGACGACCCGCAGTTGCTCGCGGCGGCCTTGGTCGCGGCGGCCGCGGCGGACGAGGGCGGATATCGCGACGACGCCACCGTGATCGCTCTGCTCCGGGCAGAGGGGTGAGCACCCGCCCTGACCTGGTCGGGGACGGCTTGTAACGTTGACGGCATGTGTGTGGATATTCGTACAGTCTTGCGTAAGCAGGAGGAGGAGCTGCGGCGTTTTCGCCGGAGCCTTTTCTCCACGGACCCGGCCGACAGCGGCCTGGCCGCCGTGGTGCCCACAACCGTGCTGGAGCAGATGCGGGCGGAGGGAAAGACGGTGCCGCACAGTTTCGGACCGGTGCGTTCAGTGACTGACCGGCATGCCGTCCTGACCATCGTCGGGGACATCACGGACCAGGCCGTACTCCTGGAGCGGCCGGGCCGGGAGGGGAGCGTGCTGACGCTGTCGGTCGCAGCGAAGCACAAGCAGCTCGGCACGCGCCAGGCCGTTGACACGGCGGAGGCGCGGGCCTGGGTGGAAGCGATCGTGGGCCCGAGCTGGCTGCCGCATGTCTACTCTGCCGGCAACTTGAGCACCGTGGGCGGGACCTCAGCTCCGAGGCAGCTGACGACGGCGTACTTCTACCTGTTCCTGGGCGCGGACGGTGTCCCGCACGCGGAGCCGGAGCATGAGCTTGGCGTGACGCTGTCCCCGCTCACCGGCCTTGGCTGATGCGCCACTAAACTAAGCGGACGCCTGCCCGATTAAGTCCGGAACGCTTACGTGATCGCCGGGATATCCAAGGCTCATGGAATTACCCGATTCCGCCTTATTCCTGGTTGCCCACTACAGCGTCGTGGGGTTGGCGCTCGTCGTGGTTATCCGGGTGGTCAGGGTGGTCCCGCCACCGTTCGGCCAAATTCATGAGTTCCTGGAGAAGACTTTCGGCTGTAGCAAGGTCGTTGGCGTTTATGGCCTCGGCGAAGGTCTTTTCCAGATCATGGGCGGCGGTCCAATCGGCTTCGTACTCCTCGCGCCCGGCGGGGTACTGCTCGCCACGACGTTCCTCGAGCCGGTCGACCACGAACTGATAGGTACATACGCCGGTCTGCAGGTCAACGCGCATCGGTAGACATCCTTCGGTGGTCGGTGGTCGGTGGTCGGTGGTCGGTGGTCGGTGGTCGGTGGTCGGTGGTCGGTGGTCGGTGGTCGGTGGTCGGTGGTCGGTGGTCGGTCTGTCACCTGAGGGTCGCGCGGCACGGGCACGTCGAGCTGCACGATATGCCGCTGAGGGATCACCACCGACTCTGTATTGCTTAATTGGATTTATTCCTGTAATATCGAGGGTGAACCTCGGGTGAGACAGAGCCGCCGAGGGCCCGCTGCGGCCCACTGGCGCCTGCCCCGCAGCTCCCACCACTTGCCCCGGCGGCCGCTCTGCCGAGCCGCAGGCCGCCCCACAGGAGCCCTCGTGACCAAGACGACGCCCTTCGCCCCGATCCCCGCCGCACCTCCCACCGTCACCGGACTCGCCCGCCACGCCGAGCGAATGCGTGCACGGCTTGCCGACTTCTGGGGCAAGCCCGTCCGCGGCGTGCCGCTCGGCATGGACCTTTTCCAGGCCATGTACATCACCATGACCGGCGAGGACCCGACCGACGACGCTCTCAGCGCCTATCTCGCCCAGTGCGCCAACTTCGCCGCCGCCTACCGCACCAGCGATGTATGGGTCGCCCCTCACAGCATGGCCGCGCGCATCGCCGAGCACCCCTTCGTGAACAACGACAGCGTCGTCGCCGGGAACCTCGAAGACGCCGCCCCCGCCCGCGACGGGCTCGTCTACTTCCCCACCCCGATCAGCCTCGACGACCTACACCCGCTCTACGGCATGGCCTGGCACATGGAAGGCACCGGCGATGAGCTCGTCCTCGACGTCGAGACCATCACCGCCACCCGCCTGATCCCCACCCGCCTTCCGCCCCGGCTCGCCGCCTCCGCCGAACTGCCCCGTGGCCCGTACTGCCCCAACGGCGTGATCACCCTCCACGAGGGGATGCTCGGCGGCTACAGCAACTACCGCCTCTTCGGAGCGCCGGACCCGGCCAGCAGTCTCGCGATCCTCCTCGCCTTCTGGGATCTGCGCCGTCCCGCCGACGCGCCGGACACCCTCACCACCCCCGACGAGGACGTCGTGAGCGTCCCCCAGAACGACAGCACCGGCGCCAAGCCAACCAGCCGCAGCCGCAAGAACAAGCGCAGCAACCGGACCGTCCGCAAGCGCCGCATCCGCATCATCCGCGAACCCGTCCATGCGCAGGCCCCCAGCGACCCGGCCCGAGCGGCCACCGATGACTCCGGCCCCAAGTGGAAAGACGACACGCTCCGCTGGGAAGTCAGCGCGAGGTACCAGAACCGCTGCCCCAACCCCCGCCAGCACCGCGCCATCATCGAGGCCGGCGGCGAGTGCAAGCCCATCCGCGTTCCCGTCCAGGCGCACGTCAACGGCCCCAGGGGCCGCGACGTCGACCCCCGCCGAGCAGTGCGAATCGTCCCCCACCGATCCGGCACTCGCTCGTAACAGCCGCCCCGCCCCGGCCCGCCGCCGACCGCCGCGCGCGGGCCGAGCCGCCATCCCGCAGCATCACACCCAATGATATTGCTTAAATGGATTTATTGATGTAGGGTCGAGGTATCTACGGTGACCTTGATCCACGGAGGCATGATGCTCGTCCAGCAGTACGTATTCCTGGACATCGACGCCGTACAGGCCCTGACACCTGCTCAGGTAGAGACCTACCTCGCGAGCAAGGGCTGGACGAAGGCAGAGACGGAGCCGCCCGGCGGACAGATATGGACACGTCCCGACCACGAGCCCCTCCCTCCGCATCTCACGGCCCTCCCGGAGTACAAGCCCCACCTCGTGTGGCCGGGGTACGTGAAGTCCCTCACCAGCACCCGCTTCCGCGACTACGCCGCCCGCATCTGCGAACTGCTCCTGGCACTCGCCTTGTTCGAGCACCGGCTCGTCGCGGATGTGCTCGCCGATGTCCGCGCCCTTCCCGCTACCGAAATCCCGTGACTCCAGGAGGAGCTTCCCCATGACCCCCGACGAACTGACCGTGACCGGCCCGTGCTGGTCCTGTGCCGCCCTCACGACCATGTGCGCCCGGTGCGCCACCGCAGTGGAGATCGATCCTGCAACCGGGCAGCCGACTCTTGGCCGCACACCGACCTCGGTCCCGCGGCTTGTCTGCTCAGACTGCGTGACCGCCGCCAACAACCGCGCCCGCGAGCACGGGGGTCCGACCGTCGCGACCGAGCCCGAGCGCCACGCAAGCCACCGACAACACCTCTACATCTGACGGACCGGCGCCGCGGAACCCGGAAGACGGGGCCTGAAGCGCGCCGTCGGCCGCCGAGCACGCTCACCCGGTCGAGGCCTGGCGCGTCACAGCCGATTGTGGAGACGCCCGAGGAAGCGGCGCGGCGTCAAGCCGCGACGCGGGAGGCGTAGCGCCGCCTCCCGGTCAGCGGGGTCGGAGCGACCCGGGCGTATTCATCAGGAGCGCCGGGGGGGGCTGGAACGTCATGCCGGCTCGGGGACCCGGTGCCGCAGGAAGACGCAGGACTGCAGGCTTGCCAGGGCCGGGTGCGCCAGGACGTTCTCCAGCTCTCCGCTCCGGCCGGTCAGTACCCACGCGAACTTCCCGGGCACCAGGTGCGCCCACATGCCGTACAGCATCTCCAACGCGACGGTGCGCAGTTCGTGGGCGCCGAGCACCACGACCAGGCGTGGGGTACGCGTGAGTTCGGCAACGATCAGGCTCTCGGCATCCGCCAGGCTACGTGGCCGCGGGCCATGGGCACTGTCCAGGTGCAGCGCGGTGTACAGGGCATCCACCGCCGCAGCGCGGTCCCGCGGAGCCTTGGCATCGATCCACGCGACTTCCGGCGCCTCTTCGGACAGCTGTACCACCGCCCGAGTGACGGCCCCGGTGTACTGGAGTGCTTCCGGCCCTTCCACGCACATGATCGCCCTCATGGTGACGATCTCCTCCAGGTCTTCGTGCAGCTCCGTGTCGAGCACCGCGGGCCTCCCTGCCTGACGTCGTTTTACGGACGAGCCTGCACGTCGAAACAGGCCGGCGAGGGGTGAACGGTCAATGACCACTCGCACGAGGTGACCAGCACTTAGACTCCCAGTCCCGCGGGCAGCGCCGAACTGGGATGCAGCTGCGTGCCCGACTCGCACGCCCGACGCTCTCCGACCATGTCGAGGAGCGCCAAAGCGCTGATCACCGGATCAGGTATCTTCGAGCCCATCGCTCGTCAGCCAGGCGATCCACGCGCCGTCAGGGGCTCGGCCCAGGTGAAGGTCCGGCAGGTGACCGGCGGTGCGGGCACAGATACGGCCGTAGGCACCATGCCGATCAGGGCAGAGTTGGGCCAGGTCGCCGTCAGACAGTGCTGTCAGGTTGTCCGGAAGCTCTTGGCCCATCGCGGTCGCGCGAGCCTGTGCTCCGCGGCGCCTCTCGGCGGTGTCCACGCGCTCGGCGATCAGGCGGGCCCAGCGCAGATCGGTGTCCTCTTGGTCTACGGCGGGGGTGTAGAGGCACTGAGGCTGCCCGTGCTCCTCGAACTCGTCGACGAGCGTCATCCCGATCGACTCCAGCAAGCGGCGCGACCCTGCGTTCGCCGTCTGGGTGACCGCGACCATGGGGCCGCCCTTGGGTACGGTCTCTGTCCACCAGCTGACGGCCGCGGCCACCGCTTCCCGTCCCAGCCCTTTGCCCCAGGCAGAGGGGAGCAGCTGGTAGGAGATCTCGGCGGCGCCTTCGCACCGGTGGTCGGGGCCGATGGTCACCAGGCCGACCGGCTGGTCGTCGGCTGCCCGGACGACGGTCCAGGCGCCTGCTGTCGTCGGGTACGTGGTCTGCCGCGCGGCGACGCGCTCCTCCGAGGCCGGGCCGCCGAGGTGGGCGCGGACTGTGGCATCGGTCAGCAACTGGCGTACGAGGGGAGCGTCATCTGTGGTGACCGGCCGCAAGTGGAGACGGTCGGTACGCAGCTCGGCCGGCCACACGAGCCTCAGGGCGTCGTCGACGGAAGTCATGGCGTCAGCCTGCCAGGTGGCGGCCCGTCGCTGGGCCGTGCGGCGGAGGAACAGGTCCCGCTGGCCGCGTGACCACGAGCAGGGACATCAGTATTGTCTAATTGGATTTACTTCGATAGTCTCTAGATGTTCGGGCAGCGGGCTCCGCTCGCGCCCACTCGCGACGCTTCATCGAAGAGCGCACCTTCGGCGACAACGCCGACACCGAGAAGTGCGAAACGGAGTAATTCAGTGAACGGTTCCTGGCGCAGTGTGCCCATGCCGCAGCACGTCGCCCAGCTGCCCCGCAACACTGCGGGACGTCCAGTCCCCGGCAACATCTCCTGGTACGAGGCGGATGACGACGGTTCGATCCTCGTAACGTCGAACGACGAACTGGGAGGTCACATCACCTGCCCATGCACGCCGGGGCGCGGAAATCCCGCTTTCGGCGAGCAATGCCCGGTTCGGCAGCGCGAGTTCATGGTCCAGCGACTGTGCGGTCTGTGCACAAAGGGTATCGCCACCATGGAACAGCTGGCGTTCGTCGGCGAGACGGACGCCGGGTACTACCTGGAGCCGCCGCTCCATCAGGACTGTGCGGCGTATGCACTGCAGGTGTGCCCGCGGCTTCACGCCGCCGGCGACCGCATCGAAGTCGCCCTTGCCCAGACGTACACGCTGATGGAGGACCGGATCGTAGGCATGACGGCCGGGGGCGAGTTGCGGCGCGCGAGGTTCGCCTTCGGCGATCCGGTGGCTCGGCACCTGGCGGTCCTCGAGTTCTACCTCGCCGTCCCGGTTGCACCCACCCGGCAGACCGGGCCGGAATGGGTGGCGAACCGAACCCAGAGTGTTGCATAATTGGATTTATTCATGTAGCGTGTGGGCATGCCTGAGAGCTGATCGCTCTCCTTCACACGCCGGCCTCCTCACAGGCCGTTTCCCGGACGCCCACGTGGGTCCGGCACCGATGATTCACCCGGCGGTCTCCCGCCTTCTGGACGGAACCCATGCAGCACGACGCTTCTCCTGAACCCACACCCCCTGTACGTATCGGACGCGCCCGCTTCCGCGACCTGGACGCGGTCTGCGATCTGCTGTCGCTGGTCAGCCCTGGCGAGCCGGTCCCGCGCACAGTCCCGGTGGCCCTCTCCTTGCAGCCGGGACGGCTCACGCACGGAGACTGCCTGTGCCTGACGGCTCGACTCGGCGACCGCATCGTCGGCGTGCTGATGGCCAGCCCGCCTCACTGGACCGAGACCCACCCCCTACGCATCGAACTGGTACGCAGCGTCCTGTACATCGGGGGTGTTGCGGTCGCGCCCGACGTCCGGGGACAGGGCATCGCCAGCGAACTGCTGCGCGCGGCCGAGCATCACAGCCGCCTCGCGGGGCTTCGCCTGCTCGTGCTGGAGCACCCGCCCGGGCTCGCCGGCTTCTACACCCGGCACGGCTACACGGCGGGGCAGGAACGGCTGCTCGTCGCACTGCCCAACGGCATGCAGGTGCGCAAGATGCCCGGGCACCAGAGTGCTGTGAAGCCCCTCGTCCCCGGGGTCGGGCTCACTGAAGTGCCGGGGGCTCCGGCAAGGGTCGTCACCGGTCTGCTTCCCGGGTGTGCGGTGCCGCCGTCCGCCCGCTACCGCCACGGCCGCCTTGTCCTTTGATCCGCCCGGCCCCGGCCGCTCACCACGCCGCCTCCCGCCTCCCGCAGTCAGGCCCGTCGACTCCCGGAAGGACGCTTCCTTGATCACAACGCCCTCCCAGCACGCCGCGCTGATCGCCAGTGCGCTCGCGGACGTCATCCGCAGCGGTGCCAGGCAGCACCCCGACCGCGGGGCTCTGGAGCGCATCGCGGAACTGCTCGACACGGTGGTCATCGCCTTCGTCGACGCTGAGCCGGACGCGGACGCCGTCGCGGCTCCAGCGGACGCAGTCCTCGCGCTCCAGGACGCGGAGATCCTTGCCTCCCGGTCTCCGGGGGCCGGCCTGCCCCTGGGATTTACCGCGGCCGTCCTTGCGCCCGTCACGGGCCAAGCTCCCGAGTTGCCTGTCCCTGTCGGCGCGGCCTCCCCACAGCTCGCTGAACAGGATGCCCGGCTGCGGGCGCGGCTGGCGCTCGTTGAGGAGTGGCTGCTCGACACGCAGCACCCCGACATGGTGCCCGCGTACGCCTCCATGTCCCTCACCCTGCGCACCAAGCTGGCGCACATCGCCGCGGCCGTCGCCGTCGGCAGCCGGGCCTGACACCTCGGCTCTGCGCCCTCCTTACTACGGCCCGCCGCCCGGCGGGCCGTCCCGCGGCGGCACGTTGATGCGCCGCCACATCACCACATCTCATATGAATCGGGATTCTTCATGACCACCCTTGCCTCAGAACCGGTGCTGTCCAGCCGCGACGACTACCTGGCAGCGGTCCGCCAGGTGGTCGAGGCCGCCAAGGCCTACTTCGGCGACGGGGACAGCCCGCTCGACGACGTGACCTACGACCGGCTCATCCGAGCCATCGCGGCCTGGGAAAAGGACCACCCGCAGGACGTTGCCGCGGACTCTCCGACCGGCAAGGTCGGGGCGGGCGCGGCACCGACGGGCGATGTCCCCCACACGAAGGTGATGCTGTCGCTGGACAACGTCTTCAGCCGCGAGCAACTGCTCGACTGGGGAGCCTCGGCGGACCGGAGGCTGGGCCGCCCTCTCGCCGGTGGCTGGGCAGTGGAGGCCAAGCTCGACGGCAACGCCATCGCCGCCCGCTACGTCCGCGGCCGCCTGACCCAGGTTCTCACCCGGGGAAGCGGCAGCCACGGTGAGGACATCAGCCACGTGGCTGGCACGATCGTCGGACTGCCCGTCCGCCTGACGGAGCCGCTGACGTTCGAAGTGCGCGGCGAGGCCCTGTTTACCCGTGACCAGTTCCAGCGCGCGAACGAGGTGCGTGCCGCACACGGTGCGAAGCCGTTCGCCAACCCGCGCGCTGGGGCCTCCGGCACGCTGCGGGCCAGGGACCGCGACTACACGCTGCCGATGACGTTCTTCGCGTTCGGCGCGGTCGACCTTCCGGGAGAGACGTTCGTACGCGGGGGAGCCACGCACCTGGAAGTCCTGAAGGCGGTCGGCGATGCGGGGGTCCAGACGATCAGCGACACGCCGACCGGCAGCGTCGTGGTGGACACGCTGGCCGAGGCTGCACGGCGTGTCGAGGAGATCAGGGAACAGCGCGGCTCGCTGCCGTTCGACATCGACGGTGTCGTCGTCAAGGCCGTCAGTGCGGCTGAGCAGGCCGCACTGGGGGCCGGGAGCCGGTTCCCGTACTGGGCGGTCGCCCACAAGCTGCCGGCCGTGGAGCGCATGACCGTGCTCACCGCTGTCAGCTGGGAGACGGGCCGGACCGGCATCATCGCGCCGACCGCCGAGCTAAAGCCCGTCGAGGTGGAAGGAAGCATGGTGTCGCGTGCCACGCTGCACAACCCCGGCGACATCCGACGCAGGGATCTCCACCTGGGCGACACGGTGACCGTGCACAAGGCCGGCGATGTGATTCCCAGGGTCGAGGCCGCGGTGGTGGCCCGCAGGCCCAAGGACGCCGTGCCGGTGCCGCTGCCGGAGCGGTGCCCGAACTGCGGCGGAGAGATCGACAAGAGCCAGGAGCGGTGGCGCTGCGTCAAGGGCACCGCGTGCCGTCTGCCCGCCCTGATCGAGTACGCCGCCGGGCGCGACCAGCTCGACATCGACGGCCTGGGCGCCCGGTACGTCAAGGCCCTCGTTGACGCCGGAGCCGTCCGGGATGTCGCCGACCTCTTCACCCTCAGCACCGAACAGCTCACCGAGGCCTCCGGCAGCGCCAGGCGCGGAGCCAAGCTGGCCGAACAGATCCAGCAGGCCAAGTCACTGCCGCTCAACCGCATCCTCTGCGCTCTCGGCATCGTCGGCACCGGGCGCAGCATGTCCCGCCGGATCGCTGCCCACTTCGGCACCATGGAGGCCATCCGCCGCGCGGACGCGGCGACCCTGCGCGAGGTGGACGGCATCGGCGCGGAGAAGGCGCCCGTCATCGTCCAGCAGCTCGCCGACCAGGGGCCGGTCATCGACAAGCTCGTGGCCGCGGGCGTCACCCTGACGGAGCCCGAGGCCGCCAGCACGGGTCAGGGGCCGCTGACCGGCAAGGTCGTGATCGTCACCGGAAGGATGACCGGCTTCCTCGAAGGCCTCGGGCGCAGCGACATGACCGCGCTGATCCAGAAGGCCGGCGGCCAGGCGGGCAGCAGCGTCACCGCCAACACGGACTACCTCGTCGCTGCTCCGGCGGCCGGCGGCAAGCTGAGCACGAAGGCGGCCAGGGCCCAGCAGCTGGGTGTGGAGGTGCTCTCGCCGGACGCCTTCGCCGCACTGGTCATGGACTACCTCGGCTGATCCGGTGGACGCGGTGGCGGGGCGGGAGGCCGGGCTTCTCTCCCCGCCACCGCGCTCTTCCGTGGACTCACCCCCGTAGGTTGCTTAATTGGATTTATTGCAGTAGTCTTAGGGGAGTTGGGCGAGCGGTGGCGCCACGAGCGCCTCTTCGAGCACGCCGACTTCATGAGCAGAAACGAGAAGTACCTTGAACAAGCAGCAGCTGATCAAGGAGATCGCGGCCAACGGCAGCATCTCCACCGCCCGGGCCGCTGAGGCCCTGGAACTGGTACTGGACACGCTGGTCCGGCGCGTCCTGGACGGCGACGCCGTCTCCGTGACCGGGTTCGGCAAGCTCCAGGCGGTCCACACCCCCGCGCGCCGCGCACGCAATCCGCAGACCGGTGAACGAGTCCTGGTCCCCGCAGGCAGGCGGATCGTGTTCCGCCCGGGCGCCGCGTTCACCGCGATGGCGCGCGGCGAGCGCCCCGTCCCCGAGGCCGGACGCAGCGCCGCGCGAAAGAGTCCCAAGAGCGCGTAACGCCCAGCCCATGTCGTTCCCGCCGGGCCGGATCTTCCGGCCCGGCGGGACCACGAACGACGCTCCTCCTCCTCTGAGGAACGCCAACGTCAGCCGCACGCCTGTGCAGAAAGCACCGCTTCCATGACCGCCTCCGTCCGCGACGCCACCACGCACGCACTCGTCTCGATCCCGGCCGCGCACCGCGGGCGCGCCACCGTCACGGCCGTCCCGGAGGAAGGCGTGCTGATCACATTCGCGCCGCGCTACGTGACCTCCGAGGAGCGCGCCGCCGTCGACCGGCATGAGCTGGGCAGCAAGGCCCGGCGCCGTGCCGAGCACAAGCTCATCACCACGCTCGCCAGAGAGGCCCGCGCGGTGCGCGGCGCGTGCGAGGGGGCCTTGCGGGCCGCCGGGTACGACGTCGCCCATGAGGGGCGCGCGGACGACGTGCTGGGGCTGCTGGAGGGTTTCGTGCTGCGCTCCATGCGTGCCGTGCCGGTCGCGTACGGGCAGGCGTTCTCGTCCGCCGGACGGGCGTGGCAGTCGGGGGTCGAACACGGCTGGGACCACGCCGCCTTCGTCAGGGCGTACGGCACGGAGCACGACCGCCGCCGCCCCGCCGTGCCGAGCTACCACCGTGACCAGCACGAGGCGTACGAGCACGGCTGGCGTGAGGGCCGGAAGCGGTTCAACCGCGGCTGCTACACCGACAACACCCCGCGGTCCTAGGCGATGGGCCAGGCACTACGCGCCGGCCGCAGGGCCACGCACGCACCATCAGCCCGGCCAGGGGATCGGCCCCGGCCAGGCGGGCCGTCTCGCTCCGGCGCCCGTCCGAGCCGCAAGCCGACACAGCCTGTCCGGCGCGAGGCTCACGGATTTGTCCCGGCTGCGGCCGGTGAGATGCCAGATGGCGCCCACTCCTTCGTCCGAGCCGAGGGGAACCCGGCGCTCGCCGCGTGCCGGGCCACGGCAGCGGCTTTGACCGCGTACGCCGCTGAGCACCCCGGGCCCGAGGCGGCGGAGTGGGCCTTCGTGGCGCAGGAGCGGGTCGCCGAGTGCACGTACCGGATTGACGAGGGGGCCGGACAGGACGAGCTCCAGGGCCTGGCCGACGCTGCCCGCGGCGAGCTCGCCGCGCTGACGCTGGGCCTGCTTGGCGAAGCCGGTCCCATGACGGCCGAGCGGCTGGCGGCGCTGGACGCGGACACGCTCGCGCTCCTCACCTGGTACGCGGCGCCGTGGCCGGTTCGCTGGCTGTGGCCTCCCGAGACAGATGCGCACGGGGTGGCGCTCCGGCCGCGGATCGTGAACCTGTTCCACGGACCGGGCGGCTGGAGCGAGGGGATCTGCCGTGTGCTGGGGGCGGACGTCGACATGATCGGCGTCGACCTGGACCCCGGCGCGGCCGCTACCGCGAATGCCGCCGGACACGTGTGCATCGTCGCCGACGTCGCCGCCCTGGACCCTGAACACCCAGCGCTGCAGTGGGTCGTCGGTGTCATCCTCTCCCCGCCGTGCCAGGCCTTCAGTCCCGCAGGGCGCCGCCGGGGGCACGAGGTCGCGGCGATCGAGCTGGTCTGCTCGGTGATCCGATCCGTGGGAGGCGCGGCCGGCTACCTGCAGACCGTGCACGCCGACGGGTCCGATGCCGGCTGCGCCCCGCGCTCGGGAGAGACGTGGCCCGAGGTCCGAGGCCAGCTCGCCGGCCTCGAGGACGAGCGGGCCGGGCTGATGGCCGAGGCGGCCATCTGGCCGCTGGCCATGCTGTGCAGCAACGGATCGGTCGAGTGGGTCGCCGTCGAGCAGTCCAGCGCCCTTCCGGCCGAGATCGAGGAAGCGATCTTCTTCGAGTTCGAGCAGGCCGGATGGCGCACCACGGAGGCCATGACCCTGGACTCCGTGGAGCACGGGTCGCCCTCGCACCGCAAGCGGCGCTTCCTGACCGCCTACCGCAACCAGACGCCTGTCATCAGCGTTCACCCCGAAACGCCCTTCCCTGTAACGACGTTCGCCCAGTGCGTCGGCTGGGGGCCGGGACGTCGGGTCAACACCCGGGGACAGCGCGGGATCGACCCGCGCACCGGCCGACCCAAGGGCGGCGGGGGCTTCTCCGCGGACCGGCCCTCGAACTGTGTGACGGCCACGGCCTACGGCTGGAAGGACGAGGACAGCGGACAGCGCATCCACCAAAACGACATCGGCCGTCTGGTCGGCTTCCGCAGCGACTACCCGTGGACCCACATCGGGCGCGGCGAAGGCATCAGGACCCGAGCCCAGCAGGCCGCCGACGTGGTGTGTCCGATGACCGCAGCGGCCGTGATCGGCCGCATTCTGAACCTACACTGGGAGGAACAGACCCGCACATACGTCACCAAGCTGTACGACACCACCGAAACCGCGTAAACCCCCGGCGTCGGGAGCTCGTACGGCCCCCGTAGACAGCACCTACCTACCCAAAACCTCTACGTTCGACCGCAGTTGATGTCCCTCTTCAGGATCGCTGGTTGGCGCGCTTCTGCCGATGCCCGGCCAACTGCGCCCGCCGTTCGGCATCATGCGAAGTACCTCGTTGGTGCGCCCGCCTTGCACCGGCGCCCGACGACACTGTGTGGCCCAGGAAGGAACTCCTCTTTTGTCCCGCGTTCAGTTCACCGCCGGCTCGCCCGTCGGTGCCCTTACCGACCCGGTCATGATCGACAGCAAGGAGACCGTCGACCGCGACGACGCCATCGCGGTCCACCCGACGAGTGACGGATGGCGGCTGACGGTCTATGTCGCCGACGTCGCCTCCGGAGTCGCCCTGGGCAGCGACGCCGACCGCAAAGCCCTGCGGCGACGCGAGTCGGCCTACGGCGGCTGGCGTGGCCGGGCCAAAATGCTTCCACGGCCCGTGGAAGATCGACTGACACTGGCACCCGGGCGCGCATGCCCGGCGTTGGCGGTGCAGATGAAGGTCGGCCGGGACGGATCCGTGAATCACGTCGAGGTCGAGCGGGCCACGGTGCGCGGCGCCCTGGCCATGGACCACGCCGAGGTCGCCGCCGCGGTCCGCAACTCCGACCACCCCCTGCACGCCGGTCTGCGCCAGGCCGCCGCGGTGAGCGAAGTTCTCCTCGCGCGCCGGCGGGAGCACGGGGCACTCGCCCTGTACGACCTGCTGTCCGGGTGGGCCACCGACGAGGACGGCACTGTGGTGCGGCTGGCATCCTTCGAACGGAACATCGCCTATGTGATCGTTCAGGAGTGCATGATCGCCGCAAACACGGCGCTGGCCGGGTGGGCTGCCGAACGCGACCTTCCGGTGCTCTTCCGCAACCACTCCGCCTCCAAGGTCGCCCCGCCCCGGGACGTCCTGCTCCACGACCTTGACCTTGCCTTCACCGCCCGCTCCGACGCCCGGCTGGCGGCGCTGCAGCAACGCACTCTCATGACCCTCAGGGCCGCCGAGTACGCGCCGTTCATGGGCGGACACTGGGGCCTGAACCTTCCCGGCTACCTCCACGGCACCTCGCCGCTGCGGCGCTATGCCGACCTGGTGGTGCAACGGATCATCCTCAGCCACCTCGACAAGACCGCCAGCCCCTACTCCGCCGACGAGCTCCACGCCGTCGCGCAGGCCCTGAACGACGGCGCGCGCCAGGACCGAGAAGCCGAGAGCGAGTCGAGGAAGTCCGTCACGCACTCCCGCACACGGCGCGCCGCGGCCGATGACTCAGCCGACTACTCCAGGCTCGACAGCGCGGCCTTCCACGCCATCCTCAAACGAGGCTGCAAGGAGCAGATCGCCGGGCCCTCGCTCGTCGACGAGGCCGCCCGACGCGCCGCCGACCAGAATCTCACCTCCCTGGAGCAGCAGCTCGTCTTGCTCGTCGCGGGCGGGGCCGGATGGCAGCCGGCCCGCGTCGCGTGCCTGCAAGCCATCGCGGCGTCGCCGGAGACGGCCGTGTCCGTCCTCTCGGTACACGCCCAGGTCAACGGGTGCGAGCTGCCCGAGTTCACCGTCGAGGCCCGAGGCCAGGGGCACGACGCCGTCTTCCGTGCCCAGGCATCCTGGACCTCCGGCGACGACCAGGTCACCGGCGCCGAGCGCTCGGCCTCCACGAAGAAGGGAGCCCGTCACCAGGCCGCTCTGAGCCTGCTCGCCCGCCTGGCCGACCTGCCCGACCCCTCGCGTGATCTTGCATCCTGGGATCGCACCGGGGCCGCACCCGCCTCGAAGGCCCTCCCGCCCGCTGAGGACCGTTCCCCGGTTTCGGTACTCAACGAACTCGAGCAGACCCGGGTCATCACCGGCCTGACGTACGGAATGTCCAGCGACGGCCCCGGCCATCAGATGGTCTTCTCGTGCACGGCACGCGCCGATATGGGCGGTCAGAGCCTGTCCGCCACCGCTTCTGCGACGAAGAAGGCAACTGCCAAGGCGAACGCGGCAGACGGCCTGCTCACACAGATCCGTGCCGCACGGACGGAGTCGCACGCGTAACACCGCCGAGGGCGCCGAGGGCGCCGCGGAGGCCACGAGCCCCCGCGGCGCAGTGCCCGCTGCACCGGCTCAGGCCGCCGGTGCAGCTTCTTGGTCAGCCACGACTTGATCGCGCTGTGGCCGGGACGTCCGGGCGATCCCTCAACTGGCCTCGGGCAACCGCGCGCCGGAGTCCGCAACGCGCCCGATGTGGGCTCGGTGTTCCTGGCGCGCGGTGTCCAGTAGCCGCCGCCAGGACGTGACTGTCGGGCGACGGCGCAGCAGGGCGCGCCGCTCGCGCTCGGTCATGCCGCCCCACACGCCATGCTCGACGCGGTTGTCGAGGGCGTGGGCGAGGCATTCCGTGCGCACGGGGCATCCGAAGCAGATCACCTTCGACCTGTTCTGTCCCGCCCCGTCGGCGAACAGTTCCTCGGGGTCGGCGGCCCGGCAGGCCGCGTGATCACTCCAGTGTCCGTCCGTTCTCACCCCGGTGCCGTCCTCTCCCCGTTCTGGCATGTGACTGCAACCTTACGCAGCGCCAGGTCAGAAGCGGTACGGCAAATCCGTGAGGGGCCGACACGAACGGCGCGGGATCCGCGGCACGGTGCCGCCTGGGCCTGATGCCGGTCGTCCGCTCCGTCCGTCTCAGTGTTGGAAGCCACCGCGCCGGTGGCGGCGTTGCCCGGCGCCGCCGCGCGCTACGGCACGTACCTTCCGGCCTCGCGGGTACGAGGGCTGCCGCGTCATGACCCTTTCTCGTCATCGGTCCAGCGGGGTGGTGAACTCGAGCCGGGTGCGGTCCCCGGCCAGGGCAATGTGGGCCACCTCCACCACTCGGCCGGTGGGGTCCTGCGCGACCTTTTCGATGTGCAGCACCGGGTCAGACGTCCCGATTCCGAGTTCCACGGCCTCGGCCGGCGTCGCAGACCGTGCAGTGACGTGCTCGGTGACCTTTCCGAATTCGATTCCCACGGTTGCGAGCTGCGATTGGGTTCCGCCGGGCCACGGTTCGTTTCGGCTGTCGAGGAGCTCCTGGTTCTGGGCGATGTCTTCGCGCACGAGGTACGAGCGGACGATGCCGAGTGTGTGCCGCTCGTCGACGTGCTGCGTGCGATAGCTTCGCTCGACCAATGCGGTTCCAGGCGAGACTCCGAATATCTTCGCCAGGTGACTGCAGGCCTCCGTCTCCCGGTAAACGGCGGAGAACACGAGGTCCTGCTTCTTCAGCCCGGTGTCGTGCTCTGTCGCCCCCGTCGCCTTGCGTTCCGCGAGCGGCTTGCGCACGCGCGCCTTCTCCCAGGCATGGCGGGTGTTGCTGCGGGTCACCAGCCGGCGGAGCGGCCTCGCGTTCCTCTCGTCCGAAGTTCCGCGTCCGCGCCTTGTGTCAGTGGTCACTGCCATTACACATCCTCAATCCGTAGCGCTCGTGTGCGTGTCCATAGAGGTGTGCGACCGGGCCTGCGTGTGACATCCCAAGAGGAGTCGGCCCGCAGCCCGGTGGCGGAGCCGTACGGGCGCTGATGCGGGCGCGCCGTCACACGGCCGGTCAAGGCAGCGTGCATTGGGCGCAGGAGGATGCCCGAGCCACGGGAGTTGTCGATGGACGAGGTCGGCGCGCTGTCGTGCCAGGTCGACCGGGCCGACCCTGGGCACGGTGGTCGGGGTCTGCGTCTGCAAGGCATCGCAGGCGCACAGGGCGAGTTCACCGCTCTCCGAGCTCATTCCGCGTACGGTGGGCCCGCCGCCCCGCACCATCGGCGTGCGGGATGTCGGGAACGCGAACGGGAGGAAGAGCAGGATGACGCAGGCCGCGGTGAGCGAGCTGGACGAGCGGGTGCCGGGGCGCCGGTGGACTGTGCGTCTGGATGCCGCCGGTCGGGGCAGTACGGCGGTACGCATCTCGTGCAGCCGCCCCGCCTGCCCCGAGCAGCGTCTGCCGTCCGCGGCCGCCGGCCGTGCGGCGGCGGTCGCCCACCTCAAGGCGCATCTGCGCGCTGCCCCAGCCCCCAGGCCCGGCGCGTACTGCGCATGCAGAGCCGACGGCTGCCACACCCATCTGCCGGACACCGGCCGGCATGCCCGTGCCGAACCCTGGCGATGCGGCGGGCCGGTCGTCCTGGCCGTGATCACCGACCGGGAAGGACGCTGGTGGAAGGCCATGGAGTGCTGCTCGCGGTGCGCAGCCGCCACACCCGGCGCGAAGACGGCAGCCACCTCCCAAGCCCCCGGACCCCAGACCGGGGACGAACCCCCGACCCCCGTAGCCCCGGGGGCGGGCACGCCGCAGTTCTCCGACCGCCAGGCCGCAGCCAGGACAGGGGTGCCTGCTCCCCGTTCCGCCCCGGTACGCCGCCGCCCGCCACAAGCGAAGATCGCGCAGCGTGTCATCCCCCACGATCTGCGGCCGGTCGCC
The DNA here is from genome assembly GCF_000225525.1 of Streptomyces zinciresistens K42. Classification (GTDB taxonomy): domain Bacteria; phylum Actinomycetota; class Actinomycetes; order Streptomycetales; family Streptomycetaceae; genus Streptomyces; species Streptomyces zinciresistens. The sequence continues at coordinate 25,237 of NZ_AGBF01000001.1, forward strand.
CTGCGGGACGAGCTCGTCGAACTCGGTGACCTCTTCCGCGCCTACCAGCAGCGCACCGAGCCCGACCTGAAGCTCCTCGCCGACCTCCACGAGCGCAAGGCACAGGCCTTCACCACCTGGGCCGACGTCAGCGGCATCACGAGCCTGCGGATGGAGGCCCGGCGCGCCGAGCAGGCCGCCACCGCCGCCCGCTTCCAGCACCAGCAGCGCACCGGCGGCATCGCGGACAGCGACGGGCCGGCCGTATCGCGCCTGTTGACCGCACCGACACAGGGGGATCACGCGCGCTCTGTCCTCGCGTACGTGGCCGACCACAGCCCGCTGCCCGGCTCCGAGGCACGGCTGCTCACGCTGATGCTGACTCTGCGCACTGCGCACAAGGGCACCGGCAACCTCGTCGGCCAGGACCTCAACGCGCTGGGCCTGACCGACCCGGAGGACCTGGTCGAGAAGCTGACCGGCTGCGGCTGGCTCACCCTGCCCGGCACCGCCGGCGACCTGCTCGCCTCCCGGCCCGAGAACCCCACCCCGATCACCATCCCCTCCCTGGTCCCCCGCGACGGCGAAGCCGGCCCGTTCACGTTCGGCAAGAAGATGCGGCCCAAGCTCTCCGGCTGGGCCCAGAAGGTCATCTCGGACAAGAAGCTCCGCAAGGCCAAGGCCACCGCCGGCACGCGGCTCCTCGCGCTGACGCTGGCCACCCAGACCGACGCCGCGGGACGCCTCGGTCCCGGTGGCCAGGGCATCGCCTTGCACGCTCTCACTGCTTGGGTCCCGATCGAATCGGGCGAACTGCAGCACCTGGTCGACCAGCTGACCACAGCAGACTGGCTCGCCGAGACCGCCCTTACCGACACCCAGCTCACGGGGCAGCTGACGGAGCGCGTGCTTCCGCTCACCTGTCCGCTCCCGGCTTGAGGCACGGCGCCCGCCCGGGCGAACACCCTTACGGTACGGCCGTCTTGGCCCGGCCATCTGCGGGATGACGGGCAAGCCGGCCACTGCGAAAGCGTGATCGGGCCGAGCTGGGGATCGGTTCAGTGCCTTGAGGCGGGGGCTTTGTGGATCGCGCCGGCGCGTGCTCTGGGGCGCCGTGCGGTCGTTTCACGGAAGGCGACCAGTGGCCGTTGGCCGACACACGGATTCACGTGGTGGTGGGCATCCGGGTTCCGACGTCGCCCCAGGGTCGGTGCAGGTGGGGACAGCTCGAGGTCGGATCTGGTCTGTCATCCCGCAAGGTGTTCACCCCTGCCAAGGTCCGGGATGTTGACGGTGGTCACCCGGGCCGCGTCGATCAGATCGAGGACCTCTGTGGTGGGGCGTACGTCGCCGAAGGATCGGTAGATCGTGGCGAGCGTGGCGTTGTGGTCCTGATCTTGGCCGGTCGCGTTGGCGTCGGCGACCATCACCACTCGGTAGCCGCGGGTGAACGCGTCGCGGGCCGAGGACTCGCAGCACACCTGGGTGACCGTGCCCGTGATCAGCACGGTGTCGATGCCGCGCTCCTGGAGCAGGTCCGGGAGCAGGCAGCGGCCGGGAAAGAAGGCGCTCGGCGCGCTCTTCTCCACGAAGATGTCGTCCGGGCCCGTGACGAATCCGGGCCACAGCCGGCCGGGCAGCGGTCCGGTGCCGCCGGAGTTGCGGAACATCTCGGCGGCGTCGGGCCCGTGGAACTCGTCTCCGACCGGGGTGCGTTCGGTACGGGCGGGCACCACCCAGGCGACGGTCCCGCCGGCCGTCCGCAGCCGGTCGGCGAGCTGCTGGATGTTGGGGGCGATACCGCGGGCGTAGGGGTTGGCGTCGACGAAGAACGGCACCATGTCGATGACGACCAGTGCGGTGCGGGCGGGCGTGAGGCGCGGGAAGGCGAAGCGGCGGCCGCGGCGGTCCTGCTGGCGCCGGTACTCGCGCTCCTCGATGTGCCACGCGTGCATGCGGGTCTCGGTGTTCTCCACAGCGGGGTCCCTCTCAGTCGTGGTCGGGGCTGAGCTTGCGGTGGCTTCCGGACCGGCCGATATCGAGTTCCACCAGGGAGCTGAGGGTGGTGCCGCTGTTCCAGAAGCCGAGCAAGTCGACGTCGACGAGGCACAGGCCGTGCCGCGCGGCGAAGTCCCGGGCCGGCCGGGTGAAGACGCAGGACGCCACGAACACCGGTACATCCGCGCCGTGCTCGGCACGCGCGGTGCCGTTGAACGTCTGGATGTCACGGCTTCCCACCGAGCGGTGCTTGGCGTACCTCTTGCACTGCACCACGATCTTCCTGCCATCGGGGAGGTAGCCGATCACGTCGGCGCCGAGATCGCCCGCGCCGCCCACCCGCTGCACCTGGGTGCAGCCGTCACGGCGGCACAGACCGGCCACGTACTCCTCGAAGGCGCGGTCGTCCATCGCCCACACCGCCGCCAAGGAGCGCCGGGCTTGGAGCTGAGCGTCCTCGGCGAGCCGCTGCTTCTCGGCCCGTGCCTCGCGCCGCCCGGCGCGCACGAGCCCCGTGACGACGACTGCGAGTACGACTGCGGCTAACGCCGCCAACAGCACCGTGCCCATCCTGTGCTCCCTCCCCTGATGGCTACGCCGCCTTCTCTCTCCCCAGTCCGGACCCTGCCTATCCGCCGGACGCGGGAGGGCCCTTGGGTCGGCGGACAGCTGTGGGAGCGGACCGGAGAATGCCCCTGGACATCCTTATGCGGCCGCGGGCACCGAGGGGAGACCGGCAGTCTCGATGGCTGGCAGCAGATGCCGCAGGTGCTCGATGCCTCGGGGCGTGAGGGGGACGGTTGTCTCGCCGGCCTCCTGTTCGAAGTACGGATGCCGACCGACCGCGCGGGTGTGAGTGATCGTGATCCGCTCTTCTTCCACGCTGATCACGGCGGGGTACACCGTCTCGTCCAAGTCATCTCGGACGAGGAACCAGCTCGTATCGGTAGCGGCCCAGTCCGAGAGCGTCGACACCATGATGTCGTGTATCCAGGCAGGCCTGGCAGCAAGGAGAACGTTCAGGGCGACGTGAGCAGCGGGGAGCACCCGTGCCCGTGGTGCCGGAGTGGTCATGGTGCGAGTGTGGCCGGTCTCCGAGACGGGTTCAGGGCGCCACACCGTTCATAACGGTCCCAGGCCCTGCGAGCGGGGTGCTTCGTCGGCTCGGGATTCCCGGCTGCTGCTCCGGAAAGGTCGGATCGTGCCGTCCGCGTAGCGCGGCGGGCAGCTTCGTCGTTCAAGGGCGTCTGCGATGGCTTCGTTTGCGGGTGAGCAGTCCGAGCAGGCGTCGCTTCCCGCGTGGCTGCGTCGGCAGAGGGGTCATGTGATGACCGGATGCGGTGATGATGTCCAGAGCGGTCAGCAGGCGCTCGCGTGCCGGTTCGGGGTCCAGTTCCCCTTCGCCGGCCAAGAGCCACACGTCTCGTTTGTGGGGGTGTGGCTGTATGCCGCCAGAGGCAAAGAGGGCGATCAGCGTGGTCGCCAGCATCCCGTCGGTCAGACCGGTGCGCTCACTGAGCCAGGCGTGTGGGGGCGCCGTGATCTCGTTGGCCGCGAGCCCTTTGGGGGTGGGCATCTCGTCGATCCACGTTCGCACGGCGTCCATCACCGTGGCGGTGTTGGCGTAGGCCGCCATGAACTGTTCGAACTGCTCTTGGCGGTGGGGCGGGACTCCGTCGTACATCGACATGCCGTCAGCCTAATCCGGGGTGTAGGCGGCTCGGTCCGGTCTTCGCAAGGGGCTGGGTGAGCGGTCGACAACGGGCAGCGGAACGCCTTCGGCCCTCATGGTCCTGGAGACCCGCTCTGAGACTGGCGCCGCTGTCCACCGGTGGGATCCGTGGCAGTGTCGTGGGCGTCGGGCAACGCCTGCTGTCAGCCTGGCCCGAGAGGCCTTCACCTAGAGCGGCGAGACCCGGCGCCTTCGCCACGGCCACGGACCCCACCACCGTCCGCACCTCGCGGTGATGACGCGGGCGCCGGGCTGATGCCTTCGTTTCCCCTGGTCTTCGAGACCTCTGTCAAGAGCGGCACAGCCCGGCGCCTCCGTGATCACCGTGAAACTCCCGGCGGCCGGCCGAACGTTGATCGTCACGGCACGAGCCCGCCCCAGGGTCGACCTCTTGTTTCACCCGCGAGCCCGCGAGCTCTGCAGACAGACCGAGCCCCTGGGGTGCGCTGGTGTCGCGAACGGCTACTGAGATGGCGGACCTGTGAGTCCTGGGATTAGGACGCTGCGCGACCCGCATGTGCTCGTGACCTGCATAAATGAACGGATCTGGGAGGATGGCTTGACCGTGTTCTGCGGCATCGACTGGGCGGAGCGCCACCACGACGTCGCCGTCGTCGACGACACCGGCACCCTGCTCGCCAAGGCTCGCATCAGCGATGACGCGGCCGGCTACAGCAAGCTCCTGGACCTGTTGGCCGAACACGGTGACAGCCCGGAGACCCCCATACCCGTGGCCATCGAAACCAGCCGTGGGCTGCTCGTGGCCGTCCTGCGCACCAGTGATCGCAAGGTCTTCGCGATCAACCCGCTCGCCGCCTCCCGCTACCGCGACCGGCACGGCGTCAGCCGCAAGAAGTCCGACCCCGGCGATGCCCTGGTCCTGGCGAACATCCTGCGCACCGACATGCACGCCCACCGGCCGCTGCCCGCCGACAGCGAACTCGCCCAGGCCATCACCGTGCTGGCCCGAGCCCAGCAGGACGCCGTCTGGAGCCGCCAGCAGGTAGCCAACCAGGTCCGCTCGCTGCTGCGCGAGTACTACCCCGCCGCCCTGCACGCCTTCCAGGGCAAGGAGGGCGGCCTGACCAGGGCAGATGCCCGGGTGGTCCTTGCCCTCGCCCCGACCCCGGCGAAGGCCGCGAAACTCACCCTTGCCCAGCTGCGCGCCGCTCTCAAGCGCAGCGGCCGCACCCGCGGCTTCGACACCGAGACCGCGCGCCTGCGAGAGATCTTCCGCTCTGAGTACGCCCGGCATCGCCCGGCCGTCGAGGACGCGTTCGGCCAGCAGCTGCTGGCGCTGCTCAAGCAGCTGGATGCCGCCTGCCAGGCCGCGGACGACCTCACCACGGCCGCCGAAGCCGCGTTCAAGGAGCACGCCGACAGCGAGATCCTGCTCAGCTTCCCCGGCCTCGGCCCCCTGCTCGGAGCCCGGCTGCTCGCCGAGATCGGCGACGACCGGACACGGTTCGCCGACGCCAGAGCCCTGAAGTCGTACGCCGGCTCGGCCCCGATCACCCGGGCCTCAGGCAAGAAGCATTTCGTCGGCCGCCGCTTCGTCAAGAACAACCGGCTCATGCACGCCGGCTTTCTCTGGGCCTTCTCATCCCTTACCGCCTCACCAGGTGCGAACGCCCACTACCGGCGCCGACGCGAACACGGAGACTGGCACAACGCCGCCCAGCGCCACCTGCTCAACCGCTTCCTCGGACAGCTCCACCACTGCCTCCAGACCCGGCAGCCGTTCGACGAACAGCGCGCCTTCGCGCCACTCCTTCCAGCTCAACTGGAGGGCGTGACAGGGGCCCGCAAGCCGAGCCACTGATCAGCGTCCCAGGCCCGGAACCGTTGCGCTTCGGTGAACCCCAGCTTCGCCGCGAGGCGCATCGAACGGACGTTGGCGGTCTGAGTGGCGAGCACCACTGGCTCACCCGGAAGGACGTCTTCGAGCCAGCCGAGAGCCGCCGCGCACGCTTCGGCCGCATACCCGAATCCCCACGCCTGCGGCAGGAACAGGTAGCCGAGATCGACTTTCCCCACGGCAGAGGGGCAAGCGTGCTCCGTTACTCGTCTGAGCAGGATCTGGCCGATCATCACCCCGTCGAGATCGACGACGAAACTCCCGGACCGCCGCCCGGGCACCTCGGGCATCTCGCCCTCAAGCTCGTCACGCGGCCGGGGGCCGCCGAGGTAGGTGTGCACCTCCGGCGAGGCGTGCAGCTCGATGAACGCCGCACGGTCCCTGACCTCGGGCTCACGCAGCACGAGCCTCTCGGTCTTGATGGGTGCAGGCGGCCATGCAACGGGTCCGAGATCATTCATGTCGGCCAGCCAATCAGCGGCCTCGGTAGCGATCAAGACCCGTGGTCCCTCTTGACTTCTTATCCCCCTGAGATGTCTAGGTGGGTGCAGTGGTGTGAGAAACGTCCGCCTCCTCGGGCTCGCAGTCGCGGCCCCGGGGGGCGGTTTCCTTCAAGCTGGCCCAGCGGACGGTCCTGGTCGGACCGCGCGGTGATGATCGCCGCCACGTCACTGTCGTCGGCGAACGTGGGGCCCTGCCATGCCGGTGGTGCGTCGATGGGTTCGAGGCGGACCTCGGTACCGAATCTGTTGGACGCGTCGTACAGGCTCTGCAGGATCTGCAGTGCGCGGGCGTCGAGTTGGCCGATGAAGGCTGTCCACAGGGCGGTGGCTGGATCGAATGCGGCTACCGCGCTTAGGAGTTGGCGCTGCTGCTCGAAGGCCTGGTCATCGATCGGGGCGGATCGGGCGGAGATGCGCAGTATCCAGCCTGCGCGAGGACCTTGAGGTGCGGCTGTCATGGAGGTGACCGTAACCGCTGGCGCTGACATCGACTCGCGTCCGCCGCCGTGCCGGGGCCCCTCCTGGGCGCCCCGGCACGGTGCGGGTCAGGCGTCGTCTCCGAAGACGTCGTCGACCCAGGACTCGACCTCGTGCACCTCCAGTGGGAGGGTCGCCACGATGCTCAGGAACTCGTCGCTGCCGCCGTGTCGCCACCGCGGATCGAGGTCCCTCAGCGCGGCGAGATCTGCTGTCCGAAGGGCCTGGGCCCCGGCGCGGTGGCGTTCGGCCACGTCGTGCTCGCCCGGCATCTCGTCGGCTGCGGCCAGGTAGCACTCGACGAAGGGGTCGAAGGCTGCGCGGTGTGCCGCCAGATGCCGGCGGTAGGCGGCACTGCCGACGCCGGCGTGGTTGGCCTCTTCGTCGACGAGGGTGCAGGGCTGGCCGTACCAAGTACTGATGTGTCCGGTGAAGCTGTTGGGGAAGTCCCCGTCGTCTTCGAGGCTGCGGTGTCCGTCGGGAAGGCCGGCGGTGGAGTGGACGCGGTAGCTGAAGTAGGTCAGTGCCTGGACGAGCCCGCGGAAGTCCAGCACGTCGTGCGCGTGGGCGGCGAGGATCAGGTCCGTGATTGTCGGAACGCTGTCGGTGGCGATGGCATCCGGCTTCGAGAGGCGCCACGTGTCGTGTTCGCGCCGGAGTTCAGCCGCACCGACGTCTTCGATGGCTTCGTGCACAGCGATCATGTGCGATGCGGCCTCTTGCGCCGCCCTCTGGAGCGTGCGGCGGGGGGCGGGGTGTTCTTGAGCATCGGCAAGGGGCGGGCTGGTCGCTGCGGCCAGCGCCCAGTTCAGCAGTTCGATCAGCGTGTCCACGCCCCACCACAGGGGGACTTGGTACTTCTCCAGGCCCCGGAGGTCGTCCAGTTCCTTCTGGGACAACTGGGCACGCAGCGCCAGAGTCCCGAGTTCGAGGAGGTCGATACCGGGAGCGTCGAGCAGCCGCTCCGTTCCGGGTGGCACCAGGCGGTCCTCGTGGGTGGAGTATTCGCCGCGGGCCGTTGAGCGACGGCAGGTGCCGATCCAGCCCCCGGCGTCCCAGATCGAGGTATGGGCCGGATCGTCGAGGACGGCCTGCGCGATCTTCAGCGCGTGTGTGGCCGCGCGCCGGGTGACCGCGGTGGCCTCCAAGTCCATGAGATGGCACAGGGATTCTGCCGGGTCGGTGGCGGTCGGCTGGGGCTTGAAGGCATTCACGGCGTCGAGTACGGCTGCTCCCGCGTCCGCCCTGCGCGGTGCGCGGCGGGCCGGCCACAGCTGCAAGGGCATGGAGAGGGCCTGCCACAGGGGGATGACGCTCAGGCTCTGCCGTCCTGCCGAGGCGTCGAGAAGGTGGGTCTGGCCGGCGTGCTCGGTGAGCATCAGGTGCACGCTGGAGTGCCGGTGGGCCACGTCCCAGAGCAGGCCGATGCGCCGCAGCGTGGCAGAGAGCAGCGTCGCCAGCTCGTGCTTGGGGGTGGTGTGATCGTGGCTGGCGGGTGGGGCCGGGCGCTGCGCTGCGCTGTCGGCCGCGTCGTGCCAGGCCGAGGGCGTGGCGGGGGCGAGGTTGATGCGCGCGCCGTTGATGGCGAGCGTGACGCCGGCGGTCGCCGTGCCGGTGTTCTGGGCGGCTGCTTCCGCGCGGATGTCGATTCCTGCGGCTGTGAGGGCACGGGCCCAGCGTTCGAGTTCACCGTCGGCGATGTGGATGGTGAGCTCGTCCGTGCGGGGCGTGATGCTGGTGATCCCGTACGGGCCGTCGGTCAGCTCGGGCCGGTGCATGCCGTACTCGCGGATGAGCGCGGTCAGGATGCGGGCCTCGGCGTGAGTCTGGGGCGTGGTGGGTTCGGGGATGAGCGGGCCGGTGTCGGAGATTTCCTGTCGGGCCGTGTCGTAGGGCTCGCGGGTGACCCACTGCCGCCATGTCGCAAGGGTGGAGGGTCCCGGGGGCCAGTCCGGGAAGTCGAACGGGTCGTCGCGTCGGGGCGGAGCCGTGAAGTCGTCGGGCACCGAGTCTCCTTCGTCCGGGGAGGGAGCGGATGTCGCCCATAGAGGTGTGAAGGGCGGTGTCCGTGTGACACGTGGCGGCCGTTTTCTTGCGGCGGTGCCCGGCCAACTGAATCTATATTGCTTAATTGGATTTCATCATGTAATGTATAGCTAGCAATCGGGGCGCGGCACCAAGTCGGCGCTCCTCGCCGATCCCGCCCTTACCGGTGCGGGACGCGGCACACCCGGCCCGCACCCCGCGGATCGATGACCGCCACCCCAGAGACCTCAAGGTGCGGGGTGGCGGGCCCCCTTTGACTCTGGACTGGAGCAGCCTTGGCGGTACTCAACTACCGGACCGGACCCTGGTCTCACGACGAGACCCGGCCCTTCCCGCGACGTCGCGGTGCGAACCGGCGCAACCAGCGCCGCAACGCCCGCCGCATGGCCAAGCGTGCCGAGGAGCGCCTGGCCGCTGCCGAGATCCGCCAGGACCGTACGGAGATCGAGGAATGAGTTCCGCGTACCTGATCGACGGACGGGGTCCCGTCGTCGGCGAGGCCGCGCCCGGCGGCAAGCTGCACCGCGCCGTCGTCTACCGCAGTGGCCCCGCTCCCTGGGCCGGATGCGGGCGCGCCCAACGGCTGGAGACCGAGTCGCTGGCCCTGGCCGATGACGCAGACCCCAGCCGCTTCTGCCGGCACGCCGGGTGCATGGGTTCGCGCGCCGGCTCGTCGCGGCCGCGCCCTCCGCAGCACCGCCATACCTCCAGGACCTGAACGGATCAGACAGTGCGCACTTACGACGGCCCACAAAGTCCTCAGCGGCCCTTCCTTGCCTCCGAGTTCGACGACACCTGTGAAGGATGCGGTGCCCCGCCCGGTGCGTACTGCCGCCCGAACTGCGACAGCGGCTACACCGCTGAGGACGCACGTGCCCACGCCGCACTTCTGAGCCGACACCCGCCCGGCCTCGCCTGATCTTGCAAAGCCCCGCCCCGCCCGTCACCGACGGGTCACCGCACGAACGGAACAGCATCCCCATGCCCGCGAACCCGCAGAAGCACCTTCTGAACGATGTCCGAGCCGCCCTCGGTCTCCTCGATGAGAACGGTTCCCTCGACGCGTACCGCGACGCCTCACCCATCGCGCTGAGCGCGCTGCAGGGCCGGGCCGTACGCGCGGTGCGCCGTCTGCGCGATGCCCTCTCCGAAGGGACCGGGGGCTACGTCGACCCCATCGACTGGCGCCAGGCCCAGAAGGACCAGCAGGACGACGCACAAGGGCTCGCCCTCCTGATCGCCGACACGCTGCGCGCCCAGATTCCCGGCGCCAGCTATCTGGTGTTTCACGTCAACGACAGCTACGACGCCGAGACCGGCCGGGACCTGGAACTGCACACCGTCCGCGCCGCCGACGGCACCGCCCTTCACACCTTCCACGATCTGCTTCCCGTCCCCGACGCAGGCCGTCACCACGAGATCGCCCACGCCTGGCGGGATGCACGACTCCCGCGGACCGGGCAAGACCTGGCCGCCCTCATGCAGCCGATGCGTGCCGCGGGCCTCGTGTTCGACGACTACCCCGAGCAGCTTCATCTGTACGGGCACCCTGTCCTCGGAAACGATCCCGAGCACGTGCTGTGCATGCTCTTGTCGGACTCCGCGCATCCGGAGCAGTGGGACCTCAAGGACGTCTTCGGCCCCCGACTGCTGCGTCCGTACGGCACCCCCCTGCCCGCCTGAAGCAGGCCGCCGCATGCGGCGGCAACCGCTCACCGACCAACGGCCTCGCGCCCTCCATGCAGCCACGCCCCCGTGTCGCGGCATGAAGCCCCTGCCCGAACCGCCTTCCGGTGCCGCGATCCCGGCGCCCCGTACTAACACCAGAGCCACATGACCCACCAGACCATCACTGTCCGGGCGAAAGCTGTCGTTGTCGCCGTACACGACGTCTCGCTCGCCGTACGAGTGCCCGGCGACCGCACGCCGAGCCGCGCCGAGGCCCAGCGCCTCCTTGAGGAGCTTGGGCCGGGCGTTCTCGACGCCGCGTGCACGCCCGACACCATCGATCATCACCGACGGGCGGAAGTGCTCGACGTCCTGGACGTCCAGGTCCTCGCCGCCGGAGCGGAGGCCAACCGTGTCCTCTAAGGCCCATGGACCCTTCGGGCGGGTAGTCCGCGTCGGTGATGCGACCGACGAGGCGTACCGCGCCCTTCTGCCGAACCCTCGTCTACGGAGCGGACTGGCCGACTTCCTGTGCTTCCTCGTCCCTCTCGCCATCCAGGAACAGAGCCGTATGTCGGCGGGACGGATCGATGCGCTACGCGAAGAGCTCATCGACATGATCGCGGAGCACGGGGACGATCTGCAGTTCGGTGGAACCCACCAGAAGTCGGCCCGAGTCGCGCTGGCCAAGGCCCTTGCCGTCCTGGCCACCGCGGAGGGTGGCGTCACGATTCTGGGCGTCCACGCCTGTACGGCGGAGCACGAAGGCTGCCCAGGTTCCACCCGTCCGGCCGCTGGCATGGATGCGGCCCAGGCCCGGTGATACGGCACCGGCCCGCACCTCGCCACGAGGCGGCACCTTCCGCCCCCCACCTCTCTCACGGATAACAGGAGGAATCCACATGGCACGAGAACCTGGCAGTTCGCCGACCGCGGGCCGATCGCCCGGCAGGCCCGGAGCGACGCCGCAGGGCGTAGCTGTGCGCCCCACCCGCAGTCACACGGTCGCACGGGCACTGGCAGCTCTGGACGTCGACCGGCTGTCCGCGTACAAGGTGAGGGATCTGCCTACCTCCGCCCAGCCGGAGGGCTTCACACTCCGGGACTCCGCGCACCCGTCCGGCGTCGTCGTGTCTGTGCTCGGCGCATACGGGCCGGATTGGAGCGCGCTACTGGTCAGGCTCCGGACTCACCTGGAACAGCCCTCGGTCGGCTACACGGTGGAGGCCCTCAAAGGGCTCGACGAACACGAGGTGATGGTCCGCCGGGCGAACGCGGACGAGTTGCAGGCCCGCCGAGCCCTCGAACCAGCACCGCCCGCAGAGGCGCCGGCCCCCTCCCGAGCAGAAGTCCTTGAGGCAGCGGGCCAGGAGATCCTCTTCTGAGCCGCCCGCCCCGTCCCTCGCACCGCATTCCGCACCCTGTGATGAATCCAGACCCATGACCGTCTACTTCACCTTCATCCCCTCACGCGAAAGGCGCCCGGTGCGCCTCGGTTCCTTGGAATTCGCCCCGAACCAGGCCGTCCCCGAGTGGGCCCTCAAGCAGCGCGTGCGCGGGCAGCACGGCCCGACGTACCACGACGGCGTGAACCGCACCGTCGCTCTGGCGGACCGGCCTACCGCGGACTTCCCCGACGCCGATCACAGTGCCTGTCTGCTCGTGTGGAAACGCACGGCAGCGCAGCCCGTTCCCCAGCAGGACGAGGCACCAGACGAGGTGTGGACGCTCACACCCCGCGGCCGCGTGGTCAGAAGCCCCTGGGCCGGCACGCCCGGCCACACCCCATCCCCCGCCAGGAAGAAGTCGGAAGGTCGCCACCATGGGTAACTCCTCGCGCCCCGGAAGCATCGTGATCCGTGAAATCGGCCACGCACCGTTCACCGTGCTCGGGGAGCAGTACGCCCTCCTGGAACTGGTCTGGAACGGCGACGTCGGCCGGTCATTCGACCTGGTGCGCGTGAGTGACAACACCGTGCTCACCGAGGACGAGTCCTTCGACAGCTACCCCACGGACGAACAGATCGCCGACACCCTCGCGGAGCACGACATCGACGCCGAGGTGGCGAGCTGCATGTTCTGCCGGCAGAACGTCTTGCTGGCCACCGCGCACCGGCACACCGGCGGCTGGATCGGCGATGCCTGCTGCTGGGACGAACGGCTGCGTTCCACGCAGTAAGACCAGCACCCCGAGAACCCCGCCCATGCGGTCGCTTCGGCTCGCCCGAAGAGCCTGGGCGCTCCCGCGGCGGTCAGCCCCCGTCTGACCGCTGCTACGACAACACCATCACCCTCAAGGAAACCCCTCGTGACTACCACTCGCTCCGGAGTCCGCATCGACGCCGACTCCACGACGATGAACACTGCCGTGCCCGGCCCCTGGGCCCTGAAGAGGGCGGTGCTGCACGACGAACTGGGCGGTGAACCGCACTTCGTGCGGTATGCGGCAGCCGACGGCACGGCTCTGCGAGTGATCTGCCGGGCGGCCACGGATACCGGCACGGCGTTGCCGGCCAACGAGCTGGCCACCGCCTTCGTTCGCCGCGCGACCGGGCAGGTCCTGGCCCGGCCGCTGCGCGGGCCCGTCGTAGTGCTCGGCGCAGGCCGCGTCGGCGGGCTGTGGCGCTCCGGCGACCTCACCGATTTTCACCGCGCGCTGCTGTACTCCCTCGCCCGTGAGCGAGGCTGCCCGGGTGACTGGGAGGTCGCGCTGTGACCGCCGATCTGCCGAGGTATCCGCGTACACCTCACCTGCCGGGGTCTCCGGGGGCGACGGACGACGACGTCTGGTGCGACTGGTCCCGTTTCGTTCCCGAGCCGGGGCGCGAGCTCGTCACCACGCTCAAGATGGACGGGGCGAACACGACGTTGCACGCGTGCGGGATGTACGGGCGCTCCCCCACCGGGCGCAGCCGGCCGTGGCAGAGCCGGATGCGGGCCTTCGCCGCAGCGGTGTGTCCGCTGATCCCGCAGGGAGTGCGGGTGTGCGGTGAGGATCTGACGGTTGCGCATTCGATCGTCTACGAGCGGGAGCTCCCGCCGTTCATGGTCTTCTCGGTGTGGGACGGCGACGTCTGCCTGCCGTGGGACGAGACGGTGGCCTGGGCGGGCATGCTCGGTCTGCCCACCGTCCCGCTGCTGGCCCGCGGGCCGCGGCCGGACGAACCGCAGCGTCTACGCGAAGCCTTCGACCAGCGCACGGACGTCGAGCGGGACGAGGGGTTCGTGGTGCGCGACGCGCAGGGCTTCGCGCGAGGGGAGTTCGCCGGGCGGGTGGCCAAGTGGGTCCGCAGCGGTCATGTGCGGACCGGAGCGCGGTGGCCCGCTCCTTGATTGCGTAATTGGATTTACCGCAGTAGAGTTGGGGTATCGGTTGCGGCATCGGTCGCACTGTCTCTCCCGGTGCCGCACCGCGCCCGCTTCGCTGCCACTTCTCAGGACACCGCAATGTCTTCTCGACGCTCCCGTTCCCCGTTCCGCCTCCGCGACGCGGGTCAGCGTGATGTGGAGGTCTTCATGGACCTGATCCGTCACGCCGATCCCGACCACCCCTCGCCGTTCCACGCGGCCCGGCTCACCTTGAGCCTCCCGCCGGAACCGCCTCTGTCCCACCAGCTCGACCTCTGTCTCATCGCCGAGGACCAGCGCGGCAAGGCCGTCGGCGCGCTGGTGGCCGGCCCGCCGGAGTGGCTCGTGGCGCATCCCGGGCTGCAGAACTCCGCGCTGCTGCTGGACCTGGTGCACCGGATCACCATGATCCATGGGGTGGCTGTCGCGCCGCGCTATCGCGGACGCGGAATCGGCCGGGCGCTGATCCGCCAGGCCGAGCAGCGCTACCGAGCACTCGGCTGGGGCCTGTCCATGCTCATCCACGCCCCGTCGCTGGCGACCTACTACGAGCGGCTGGGCTACGTGTCGCACCCGGCGCTCCTGATGAATCTCCCCAGCCCGCACCCCCTCATCGGGCAGGACTTCCTCGACATGCTCACCGCGCTCAAGCCTCTGTCCCCCGACGTCCGCCTGGCCGACGTGGCGTTCGCGCCCGCGCCCGTCATCTCCGGTGTCCTGCCCGGCAGCCAGGTGCCCGAGCACGCCTGGTTCGACGGCGCCGGGCTGTGCTACTGACCTCGCCGTTCCTACCGCCTCCGAGAGCCACCCCATGCCCAACTACGAAGCGGCCGTGCGTGTCCTGACCCAGGACGCGCTCGGCAACCAGCGCTGGAACGGCCTGACTCGTGAATGCGAATCCATGCCCACCAGCGCGTACCACGAGATGCGCGACGGCGCGGCAGCGATCGTGCAGCGCCTGGCCGGGGCCGTGAACTGGCCCCGGCTGCTGTTCGAGGCGGCTTCCCGTCACCTACGGCTTCACCCCGACCTCGAAGCCGAGGGCGACCCGCACTACCCCGCCCCAGTGGACGGCGTGTGCGGCGAATGCCTTCGCGAGGCCTTCCTGGCCGACGACACCGGGGCCCAGAACTGGGACGCCCGCCCCGTCGCGCCCCGCGAACACCTCGATACGGACTGGCCCGCGATCGTGGCGGCCGTCTTCCGTCACCGCGCGGCAGCGCACTGGCACCCGTTCAAGGACCAGTAGCCGCCCTCGCGCCCGTCCCTTCCACCGCCTCACCTCTTCAGGAGCTTCTCGTGCCCGTCGCCCGCTATGCCCTTCAGTACGCCGCCCAACTCGCTGACCTCCTGGGGCCGCAGTGGCGCGCGGCGAGCGCCGACTCGTCGACGTTCGCCGTACTCGAAGGCCCCGGCGTCGAATTCGACGTCCGCACCACCGCACCCGTACGGGCGCACACCCCGGTGACAGTGTCGACCCGCCCGCGGGGAGATCTGGTCTGGGGCAGGCGCTCGGACTACCGCGGAGAGGCATCAGGAGTCATCGGGGCCCCGGGGCCGGTCGCCGATGAGATCCGCTCCCACATCATGCCCGCCTGGCAGGAGCTGGTCACCGAGCTTGAGGCCCGCACGGCCCGGACGCAGGCGGCGATCCGGCACTTCGCTCCCCTCGCCGCCGAGATCACCGGGGCGACCGTCTCCTACGGCTCGCGCCCCGGTGTGGCCGACATCCGCTGGGAGGGAGGCCGCGCCGTGCTGTGGGCGAGCGACGAAGGACTCATCTCCTCCCCTTCCATCGAGATCACCAGGGCGCGCGGTGCGGACACCGTGTTCGCCGTGCTGCACAGCGCGGCGGGCACCGCACGGCGGTTCAGCATCGGCGACATCGGCGAGGCGGCCGCCCTGCTCCTCGGCGACGGCTGGAGCGCAACGTCGTCACCGTGGGGCGTCGCCGCGCATATCGCGCACCGGGACACCCCCGGCGCCGGCTACACCCTGGCTGTCGCCGAGGGCCACCTGTACGTGTCGGCCGACCTCGTCGACGAGTCCCGTACCTACCTGAACGACGTGTCCGACGCCGACGAGCTGGAGGTGCTCGGTGCCTGCGTCTGCGCCGTCGTGCGCCGCTTCCACAACGACAGCTGATCTGCACCGGCCGGGGCGCTGTCCGCGCCCCGGCCCCACGTCCACTCTCCTCCGGCAGCACGGACGACCGCAGTCCGTTCGGGCCGGCTTCTGCGCGAAGGCTTCCGTATGCGTCCTCCTGTGCTCCTGGACCTCTCCCCCACCCGCACCGTGCCGTTCGCCGGGCAGACCATGGGCCAGTGGCTCACCGGCATCCTCGAAGAGATCCGCGATCTGTACCGGGCTGATCAGGTGCCCTGGGTGGTGGGCTACAGCGGCGGCAAGGACTCGACGCTGTGCCTCATGCTCGTGTGGATGGCGCTGGCCGGCCTGCCTCCGGCCGAGCGCACCAAGGTGGTGCACGTCATCAGCACCGACACCGGTGTCGAGAACCCGGTGGTCGCCGCCTGGGTGAACGCCTCGCTCGACTCGATGCGGCGGGCAGCCGCAGAGCAGGGTCTGCCGATCGAGGCGCACCGGCTGACGCCGGCGGTCGAAGACTCGTTCTGGGTATGCCTCATCGGCCGCGGTTACGCCGCGCCGAGGCCGAAGTTCCGGTGGTGCACAGAACGTTTGAAGATTAAACCTTCGAATGCGTTCATCCGCGCTGTGGTGGCCGCGTTCGGCGAGGTCATCCTGGTGCTGGGCACCCGCAAGGCCGAGTCGCGGGCGCGGGCGCGGACCATGACCCGCCACGAGAAACGCAGGGTGCGCGACCGTCTCAGCCCGAACGGTTCGCTGCCCAACTCCCTGGTGTACTCGCCGATCGAGGACCTCAGCAACGACGAGGTGTGGGAGCTGCTCATGCAGCATCCCAACCCGTGGGGGCACAGCAACAAGGACTTGCTCACCATGTACCAGGGGGCGTCTCCGGACGCCGAGTGCCCGCTGGTCGTCGATTCCACGACGCCGTCGTGCGGCGACAGCCGGTTCGGCTGCTGGACCTGCACGCTGGTCTCCGAGGACAAGTCGATGCAGGCCATGATCAGCAATGACGCGGAGAAGGAGTGGATGCTGCCGCTGCTGGAGCTGCGCAACGCCCTGGACGTGGACGATGACCGGGAACTGAGGGACTTCCGGCGAATGAGCGGACGGCTTCATCCGTTCAAGGGCCGTCTGGTGCACGGCGCCTACCTGCAGCAGGCCCGTGAGGAGTGGCTGCGCCGGCTTCTGGAGGCGCAGACGTGGATCCGGGAGAACGGGCCCCAGTACGTCCGGGACCTGACCTTGATCACCTTGGAGGAGCTGCGGGCCATCCGACACGAGTGGGTGTACGTCAAGCACGAGATCGAGGACTCGCTTCCCGGCATCTACCAGTCTGCGACCGGTGAGCCCTATCCGGACCCGCCGGTGGACAGCGCCCTGGCCGTGAACGGTGCCGAGATGGTCGACACCCTGCGCGAGGTGTGCGGGGACGACGAGCAGCAGTTCCTGATGATCCGCGAACTTCTGGGCGTAGAGCGGGCCTTCCGGACGATGACGCGCCGCGCGGGTCTGTTCGACGCCCTGGAGAAGGTCGTCAGCAAGTACGCGTTCGAGGACGAGGAGGACGCTCTCGACTTCGCGCTCAGGCGGGAGCAGCACACGGCCGAATTGCGGGACCTGCCCCGGTCCGGCGCCCGCGCGGCAGGCGAGCCGCAGCCGTCCCCGCCACCGGAGGAGCGTTCCCCTACGGAGGCGGAGACGTTGGCCGCGGACCTGCGTGCCGCCGGACTGGTGCCGGCCGACACATCGTCGGATGGCCCGTAGGCCGGAACCTCATGGCGTTTGCCGTGCGGCTCCGGCGCCGGGAAGGCCGGCCGGAGCTGCTCAGGCCCCCTTGGCGGCTTCCTTGAGCTTGGACCCGGCGGAGACCTTCGCGCTGTAGCCGGCCGGGATCTGAATCGGCTCGCCCGTCTGCGGGTTCCGCGCGGTGCGCGCCGAGCGGTGGGTGCGCTCGAAGGTCAGGAAGCCGGGGATGGTGACCTTCTCGTCGCCCTTGGCGACGACCTCGCCGACCGTCTCGGCGAAAGCGGTCAGCACGGCATCGACGTCCTTGCGGGCCACCGAGGCTCGGTCAGACAGTGCGGCGATCAGCTCACTTCGGTTCATACAGCATCTCCGTATCTCGTGACATCGCACCGCGGCGTAGCGGCGCGACGGGTCGGTCAATCCTTGCATCCGCCACGAGCCCTCCCGCCGCCTGCGGGGCGGTGCACTGCGGCGGCATCTGTACAGTCCACTGACTCAGCCAAGCAGCGTCTGCTTGTGTGCTGGCGGGTCGGGCACGGGGGTGTACGTCATCTGGTCGGCGAGCTGGCGTAGCCCGTCGGGTTCGGTATGTGCATTGGTGATTCCTTCGGCCGCGCTTTTGAACTGCTGGAGTCCGCCCGGAAGCGCCCGATAGCCGCGCTTGACTGCCCACCTCGAGCCCGGCAGGTCGCCGTCCTGGAGGTAGCGGTGGGCCAGTTCCCGCGCCGCGCTCATGATGGCCTCGGTCATCTCCCGGAGGTAGGGGGCTGCCCATCCGTACCGGTCCGGGCGTATGGCTTCGGCGAAGGGTGGGCCCTCGACGAGCTGAAGGGCGGCGCGCAGGCATCGTGTGCCGGTCGGCGAGCCATCGCTCTCGCCCAGGGCAGCAAGTGCGCGGAACTGGCTCCAGTCGCTGGTGACTGACGGGGCGAGGACGTATCCGCTCTCTGGGGTCCACTTGGGGAAGTGGTCGACTCCGAGCCAGGCCCGCAGTCGGCTCATGGCCGTGTTGCGGCTGTCCGCGCGCGTCACTTGTTCTGGCCACAGGGCTGCATCCATGGCGTGCCGGTCGGTGCCGGGGTTCAGGTGGAGCCAGATCGCGTACTCGGTTAGCCGCGAGAGACGCTTGGTCTCGACGCGGCCTCGGGCACCGTGCACTTGGGGGGACCCCAGCAACATCAGGTAGATGCCGGCCGACGGCTGGGGGAAGGGCAGCCTGGCCCAGTCGATGGCCTGTTCCCGCTCGACGGGGACGGGAGGCTCTGCTGGTTCCGGGCGGTCCTGTTCTGGCAGCGGCAGCGTGTGGAGCAGGCCTTCCAGCACGCCGCACGTGATCGCCCATCCCTCGGCGAACATGTCCTCCCGTGCGTCGCAGTCGGCGGTGCTCGGCATGGTCCACGGCGCATCGGGGCGAAGGATCTGCCATGCGGGGTCCTCGGGCTGGCAGAGGGACTGGATGACAACCAGGGCGGCCGCTCGCCAGCGGGCGAGGTCGGAGATCGGACTGTTGGCATCGAGTGTCTCGGCCTCCTGGAGGAGGCGATGAGTGATCTGCCCGAGGCGGTACACGGAGCCCGGGTGAAGGAACTCGGAATGTCGGTGGACCGACACAGGGGCGGTGGAGGGGAGCGCGGAGAGAATGGTCATGATGCTCCAGATCAGATCCCTTGCTGGACTGCGGTGTTCACTGCTGTCGGAGGCCACCGCTGGTGCGCGCTTGGTTCAGCGGGCCGGTGATGTGCAGGTGGTGCTCCACGTCGCCACGGCGGGCACGTCGGGACAGGCCTCGCGACCGCCTTGCGCCGAAGAACGTCACGGGGATGCCGGCCGGTGAAGCCGAGCAGGGGATGGGTGATGAAGCAGCGGGCATGTCGCCTCCGTGGCATCGAGGAACCCGGTCGGGTATCTACGTGCCTATAGAGGCGTGAAATGTGGTGTCCGTGTGACATGGACGTCCGGCTTTTCTGCGCCACGGACGACTCAGGCCCCGGCGGACGCGCCGGGGCCTGAGTGAGAAGTAGCGGGGACAGGATTTGAACCTGCGACCTCTGGGTTATGAGCCCAGCGAGCTACCGAGCTGCTCCACCCCGCGTCGGTGCCCCTGACTATACGGGACAGGCGAGACCCTCAAACCGGATATTGCTTAATTAGTTTTACTGCGGTAGGATTGAGATCACTCGGGCGGACGGCGCGCCACGCCGGCTGCGGCCCTACACAGCCCGAGGGAAACCGCCGATCCAGGAGAACCTCTTGTCCTTCCACTCACCTACCGAGCTACGGCTCGTTCTCCGCCAGGACGTCACCGTGCCCGCCGTCGGGATGTTCGACCGATTCACCGGGCATGCCCGCTATCAGGTCACCGGTGACGAGATCCGCGGCACGTTCATCGTCGTCCCCGAGACCGCCCCCGGAAGCGACACCTGTCTCGTTCGGGTCATCTACGGCGATCATCCCGAGACGCCGCAGCGCGAGCGGGTGGACGAACCCCGCATCCGCCGGACCCGCGTGCGTGGCGAGTGCGGGCCGCTCGCGGTCGATGCGCTGCCTGATGCGTCCCGGCTGGAAGCGCGCGGCCAGTGGGTCAGGTCGGACGGGGCACTGCGACCCGTTCCGCGCAGCACAGCGCGGTCGCTGGCCGAAGTCGTGCGCGCCGTGGTCGCGCACTGGGCCACCCGGCCCAACCGACTCGGGCTTGTCAGGGCCGCCGCGCGCCATGCCCAGCAGCAGCCCGACACCCCGCGCCAGGCGGCACGGGAGGCGATGGAGCGGGAGCTGGACAGCATCCGCGCCCAGATCAGGCAGCACTGGTCCGTCCTCCAGGAGCTGGAGGCGGTCGCTCAGGCCGACACCCCGGCGCTGCCGGTTCTGCCGCCGCTCCTCCACATCGACTACCTCGACCCCATCAGCGGCAGCACCGGCATCCTCTCCGCCCGCCCCCGGCTCAACCCTTGCGACGGGACGATCACCTACAGCGTGACAGGGGGCACACGGGTGCGCGGAGACTTCACGGTCGGCCCGGTGCGCCTCAGCCGCGACCCTCTCCCCGGCGGGGTGAGCGTCCAGCTCGGAGCCGGTCTGCTCCCCGACGGAACGGGCCGGGAGGGCGAGCCGGTGGTCAACGGCATCCGGCTGCGAGGCTCGTGGAACTGCACCGACGCCGGGGCGTTCACGCTGGCGCTGCCCGAGTCGATTCCGGGTGTCCGGCGGGCCGACCGCCCCGACCGTCCGCTGCCCGCCCACACGGCCGCGTGGATCAGCAGCGTCATCCGGGCGCTCGCGGTCGCTTACCGCGACCGCAACGACGTGGACGTGCTGCGCCTGGTCGCCGGGAAGAACCGGGTGGACCAGCTGCGCCAGGCTCCTGCGCAGGCAGTCGCCGAACTCCGTCGGCACGAGGCGGCCGCAGAGGCACGCCTCACCGCCGCCCGAGAGGCCGAAGCCGCCTTCGCTTCTCTGTCCGCCTGACGCCGGGCGGGGCCGCCGCGCTCCCGGGAACGGGACAACGCAGCCCCGCTCGTTGTTTAATTGGATTTATTGCGGTAGCATTGTCTTTGCAGCGGGCGTGAGACGCCTCATCTCCCTCACGTGACCGCAGACCCGCGCTCCGCACTCATCCGGCTGATCAGCCGGCCCACACCGAAGCCAGGAGCATCTCGTGAGCGCACCCATGACCATCATCGTGGTCACCGCCGATGACCTCTGGGCGGCAGCCGCAGAGATCGAGCAGCACGGCCGAGTCGAATGGGCAGACCAGGGCGGCAACACCGTCCGCCTGGAACTCCCCCGCACGACAACGGCCGCCGACTCGTAACAAGGAAGAACCATGCACACACCCGATACGGCGGAAGCCACGTCACTCGCCGCCGAGGTCGCCGCACTGCTCCCCCAGCGCCACAACACCGGCTGGACCGTCAGCCCGGCCTCGGTCGCCGCCTGTCCGGCCGCCCGCCTGAGCGACGGCCCCCGCCACTTCCTCCTGGCGACGGACGGTGGTCGTACCACGCTGCTCACGGGAACGCCGCACACGGCCGAGGTGTCGCTCACCGTCACGGGCAGCGCTCCGGCTGCGGTGGCGAGCGCGGCACTGCGTTCCCTGCTCCCCCGCATCGACGGTGCCGTCGATGCGCCCCCGTCCAAGCAGCCGCACCGTCTCGCGCACCTCGCCGAAGTCGATACTCGGCTCCGTGAACTCGGCACCCCGTCCCAGCAGTTCGACCGCGCCGACAACACCACCGGGCTGGCCTGGCAGTGCCACGACGCGACCGTGAGCTTCACACTGCACGGCGCGTGCGCCACAGGGGCGGTGAGCTTCGCCGGAGGACTGGAAGCCCTGGAACGGTTCCTTGCCCCGTTCCTCCCGCCGCATCCCGGGCCGGGCCGTGTCCGCGCCGCTGTGCAGCGCGGCTGCGGCGGCGTCGCCCGGCGCGTCGTGGCCGCGTACCCGCATGCCGTCGAATGCGATGCAGACGGCTTCGTCCGGTTCGCGGACGCAGACGGCGGGCCGCTCCAGGGCTGGGTGATGCCGCGCGACGTGAACGGGCCGGTCGGACCGAGGACACCGGTCACGGCCGGAATCATCGGCGTCGGCGTCGACCTCGTACTTTCCGCGCTGCCCACGATCACCTGAGCCACGCCCACGCGCGCAAGCAGGGCCGGTCCGTCACCACCCGGTCCCTCGTCCACACAGCAACACCGCACCACCGCACCACCCGATCCGAGGAACCTCCGAAGTGAGCACCGCAGTCGTCACGAGCACGTTCACCCATCCCGACGTCGTGGCAGCGATCGACGCCGGAACGAAAATGGCCGCCGACGAGTCC
The DNA here is from genome assembly GCF_000225525.1 of Streptomyces zinciresistens K42. Classification (GTDB taxonomy): domain Bacteria; phylum Actinomycetota; class Actinomycetes; order Streptomycetales; family Streptomycetaceae; genus Streptomyces; species Streptomyces zinciresistens. Next base: position 47,521 of record NZ_AGBF01000001.1, read on the forward strand.
GGCCGTTCCCTCGCCTCCGAACGCTTCACCTGGGCCACCGCAGCCGCCCTGACCTACCTCGACAGCACCGAGGCGCCGTGGGCAGACGTACAGGCCCGGCACCTGGAGATCACGGCCGCGCAGGCCGCCGCCGGCCGGGGCGACGAGGTCGAGGACACGTCGGACCTGTACGAAGGCATGCGCTACAGCCGGGGGCAAGTCTCGGCTGCCGTGAACGCGGGAGTCGACGCCGCCGCCGAAACGATCCGCGAGCAGTGCGCGGACGACATCGACAACCTGACGGTGAACGCCATCCTGACGCTTCTGGACCACCCCGACGCCTCCTTCGCCGACGTCGTGGCCGAGTGCTACGACGGCGACGGCGCCGATGACGTCAGCGGCTGGCTCGCCGAGGTCCCGGCCGACAGCGACGCCGACTTCGAGGCCCTCCAGGCGGCCCGGATCGACGCCTATCTCCGATCCGTCGGCCTGTGACCATTCCGCGCATCCCTGGCGCCGGGCGGCAGCCCGCCCGGCCCCCCGAAGGAAGGAATCTGTCGTGTCCGTAGTCCTGATCGGCCGGTGGGACGCCGAAACCCTGGAGATCGAGGAGTCCCACACCGTCGGCGACGGAGACCAGGAAGCGATCGACACCCTGCTCAGCGGGCGCACCGGCGACTGGTGGTCATGCGAGTACCTGGTCGACCGTCACCGTGACGCCGTCCAGCTCGCCTACGAGGGCCTTGCCCCCGGACAGGCTCTCGTCGACGAGGCCGAGGGCTTCGATCCCTCGCCTTGAGTCCGGCCTGCCGGCGCTATGGGCCGCCGCGCGGCGGCCCCGCCTCCTCCCGGTTCACATTGTCCACGGGGAGCGTGCAGGGCTGCTGCCGCGCCGTCAGGCCCCCTCGATAGCGGGCGGCAGAGCGATGGCGGCGGCCTCCTTCGCGGATTCCAGCGCGGCGGTGAACGTGGCCGCGACGGCCGCCGCCTGGGCGTTCATGCCGTCGATCTCCGCTACAGCGTGATCATGGCGAGCAGTGCGGGCCAGGAGTTCGAGAACATCCGCGCTGCCCTCGGTGAGCTGCTGGATCTGCTTCAGCTCCTGGAAACGGTCGTCGGCCCGGCGGACTTCGTCGGCGTACGCCTCCAGGGCGACGACCCGGCGTTGGATGCCTTGGAGACTGGCGGCGAGGGACTTGCGGCGTACGTCGATCACTGCGGCGACCATGCTGCCCCAGGGCCTGTCGGGTTCTGCCTTCATCAGACGGCTGTACTCGCGCAGGGCCTCGGCGATCTCCCACTCCTGGTGGGGAAGGGCCACCTCGTTGCGCTGTCGGTCGATCAGGTCGCAGCAGTGCACGGACGAGCCGAGTACGGTCCTTCTCGCCTGCTGGGCACGAGCCAGGAGCGATCGGGCCTCGTCCGTCAACTGCGATAGCTGTACGTACCGTGCTCGGGACTCGTCCAGTTCCCGCAGCGCCGCGTTGTATGTGGCCGTCTCCATCACCCTGAAGACGATGAGGACCGCGAGCCCGGTGACCGCGAGCGGCCAGAGCCGCTCGATGCCGCCGTGCAGCGCCTCGAGCGTGTTCCCCACCGTCTCGTGGAGGGCGTCGGAGAGGCTGGCCGTCGGCAGGTCGTCTGGAGGCTTCTGCGTCCGGTCGGCGCCGGTGGCCCGCCACATCAGTGCGGCACCCGCCGCTACGACGCCCCCGCGTACGATCTCGGGCGCCGCCGCCCGCCACGGGCTTCTCCGGCGGCCGCTGTAGCGGTGCGGGTGCTTCTCCGCCTCGCGCAGCAGCTGGCGGGCCGACTCGGGCAGTTGCGGATCGGCGACCGGTTCAGCCGCCTTGCCCGGCGGCACGGCCTTCGTCACGGCCCTGATCTTTCGCTCGTACGCCTTCGCCGGCGCATGCGTCCGTGCTCCCCGCAGGAGGGGGCGCGCTCGTCTGACCGTCCGCCCGCTGTCGCCTGCTTCCGCAGCGGCGGGCCGGGGCGCACCCGGCCTCCGCACGATGACCGTCGGCAGAGGCCGGGTGCGCCTGGCCGTCCGGCGGGCCCCGCCCTTCATGCGTGGGTGATCATTCCGGTGACGAACCACACCGCCCAGATCAGGGGCAGGACCGCGACGTACGCCATCGGCCGCTGGTGGACGGGCTTTCCCTCCTGGATGCGGGAGGCACCGTGGGCCGGCGGACCGGGCGTCGGCAGGGCGGCGAGCTTGCGGCTGGCCAGGAGGTTCCAGACCAGAGTGAACGGGCTGAAGAACACCAGCGAGAACGGAGACCACCAGCCCTGCCACAGGGTCTTGGTCGTCAGCTCGCGGACCAGCGCCGTGCCGCACGACCGACAGAAAGGTCCGTCGATCTTGTGGAAGCGCATCATCAGCAGCAGACCCTGGTGCGCGCGCACGGTGACGGCCGCGGCCGGCTGGGCGCCGCAGATGCGGCAGGCCAGTACACCGCTGTGCCAGCCGGGGTGGGCGGATGACCCGGAGGCCTGCGCTGCGTCGGGGGCGGGCATCGTCCACGGCGGGGGTGTGTAGGCGGAGGCGTGGGGGTTCGGCTGCGCGGCCGGGGTGCTCATCAGACGGTCTCCTGGAATTCGGAAGGGACAGAGGCGGTCCACCTGTGCCGGGTGGCCGGTGGGCGGAAGGGGCTGCTGAGCCAGTCGCTCCCCGTCGGTCTCGCTGCGGAGGTGACCGCGGCCACGGGAGTGGTGACGGGCTCGGTGAACGGGGAGGAGCTGGGGCGGGGAGCCTGCAGAACGAGGCGAGGCGGTGGCGCGGCGGCGTGTGAGAAGCGCGGCTTCAAGGCGTCGGACGGGGTGCGCGGGGCCTGGCGAGCAGGCCGCGCCTGGTATGCGCGGCTGCGGCCGGTGAGGTTGCGGTACCGCGGTTGGACGGCGGGGCGCGGCGGGGAGAGGGTCGTCATGCGCGATCCCGGGTCAGTCGTTGCAGCAGGCCTGCGAGGGGGGCGTGGTCGTAGGGGGTGATGCGGATCAACGCGTGGGCGGCGGCGAAGCCGGCTCCGCCGGGGCTGGTGTCGCGGTCGGAGTGGAGCCAGGCGGCGACGGCGTTGTTCAGGGTGCGACGGCTCTGTTCTTGAGGCCCGCCGAGCCGGTGGGTCGCGACGGCGGCCTCCGCGTAGAGAGAGGCCGCGGCAGCGTTGTCCCGGGCCATCGCTGCGAAGTACGCCTGCAGTTCGGTGCCCATCGCCACGTACGGGTGATCGCGGCCGTGCTGGGTGATGAGGTGCTGGGTCGCGCGGCGGGCGGCCTGCTGCGCGGCGCGCCACTGCCCGGCGCGCTGGGCTGCTCGGACGGTTGCCAGCAGACCGGTTTCTTCGGGGATGCCCTCGTTCCAGAGCGGGTCGACGACATGGGCGCCGGTGGGCGGGTCCTGGTCGGCGTGGATCGTGCCGTCCTCGGTGATCTGCTGGCGCTCGACGTGCCCGTTGGGGTGCCCGATGGACAGCCGGATCGGTCGGTTGTGCTGCGCGGCGGCGGCGCGCAGCGGTCCGCGTACGCGTTCGATGAGGGCCTCGAGCTGGTCGGGCGGGCCGTCGTGCAGGAGCCCTTGGGCATGGATGCCGCCGCGGGGCAGGACGATGAGGGTCTCGTGGATGTCGGTGGTGGGTGACGGGCCCAGGAGCATGGTGTGGCTTCCTCGGTAGGGGGCTGGCGGGGCGTGGGCCGTCAGCGGGAGTCGACCAGGGCGTAGCGGTAGTCGAGGATCTCCGGCTTGCCCTGGCGGGGCAGGTGGACGACGGCTTCACCTTGGAAGCTGTCCACCACCAGGGAACGCGGCGTCTTGTTGTAGACCGACTCCCGCTTGCCGGGGGAGATCTGCAGGCCGGCGTTCGTGACGAGGGACTCCTCCTTGTGGGCGAGAGCAGTGATCGCCAGGACCCCGGAGGAGGTGGTCAGGGTGTACGTCTTGTTGTGGGTCGGCGTGATCGGGAAGAAGTTCACCGTGGCCTTGGACCCGAGGTGGTCGCGGCGTTCCTTGTACGTCTTGATGATGGCCTTGGCGTTGTCGTTGGCATGGGAGAGTTTGCTGCCGTCCTTGGTGCCGCCGGTGGTGAAGAGGTCTTCGATGGCGTTGGTGACGCCGCTGGGTGCGAGGTTGCCGACCGGGGTGTCCTGGTCGGCGGGGACGGCCAGTCCACCCTTGATCTGCGGAGCTGGAAGCGGTTGCTGCGGGAACAGGGAGATGACCTTCTTCCAGGTGCCGCCGGTGTCGGCGGACTTCTCGAAGATCATGAATGTGTGATTCGTGCCGTTGGTGGAGGCCGCGGCCGCGAACCAGTTGCCGGTGGGCGGGATGTAGAAGGTGCGCCGGGTGAAGTAGAAGGGGGTGCTGTATTCCTTCTTCTCCTTCGCGCTCAGGGTGTCGAACTGCTCGTAGTCGGCCTTGCTGCGGGCGTAGAGCTGGCCAGCCTCCACCGTGGCGAGGAGGCCCGCGTCGCGGGTCTTGTTCGCCTTGTTGTTGACCTCTTGGTAGTGGTCGAGGATCTGGTCGGCCTCGGCGCGGGTCACTGCGCCTCGGGGTGCCGCCGTGGTGGCGGGTGTGCCGGTCGGGCCGTTGTGGGCGCTGGTGTCGCTGGGGCCGCAGGCGCTCAGTGCTGCTGCTGTCGCGGCTGCCGCGGCGAGCAGCAGGGTGGTGCGCTGGGATCGGCGGTGCTTCGGCAGGATGTGGACCATGGCCGGGGTTCCTTCCACGGGTGGTGCGGGTGGGCGGTGTGCGCCCACTGCGTGTTCCGGGGCGGGCTGTTCAGGCGGATGTCGGTCTAGGCAGCACCGGGCAGGCGGCGCACGCCGAGGGCCAGGTCTCGGGCGAGGGTGAGGGCGGCGCGGATGCCGTCGGGTCCCGGGTTGGCCTGGATGTGGCGGAGCAGGGCCGAGCCGACCACGACGCCATCGGCGTACTCAGCGGCCTGGTGTGCCTGTTCGGCATTGGAGATGCCGATGCCGACGCTGATCGGGAGCCGCGTGTATGCGCGCAGCCGGTCGACGAAGGCGGGAAGGTCTGGGGCGAGGGGGCCGGTGTGGCCGGTGACTCCGGAGGTGGCGGGGGCATAGATCATGCCGCTTGCTGCGGCGCAGATCCGGGCGAGGCGTTCATCGCTGGCGGTGGGCGGGGCAAGGGGAACTGCGTGCAGGCCGTGACGGCGGGCGGCGGCGAGCCAGGGACCGGCTTCTTCGAGGGGGAGGTCCGGGATGAGCGCGCCGGCTGCGCCAGCTTCGGCCAGTTCGGCGGCGAACCGGTCGGCCTGGTCGGCGACGGGCTGCCAGTACGTCATCACGAGCACGGCTGCCCTGGTGGCTGTCCGGATGGCGCGCACGGCGGTGAACAGGTCCTTCATACGGAATCCGGCGTCCAGGGCCTGGCGGGTGGCCTGCTGGATGGTCGGGCCGTCGAGGACCGGGTCGCTGAACGGCAGGCCCACTTCGACGACGTCGGCGTGCTGCGCCAAGGCTTGGAGGTTGACGAGGCTCTGCTCGACGGTGGGGAAGCCGACGGGGTAGTACGCCGCGAATGCGGCTCGCCGCGCGGCGCGGGCGGTGCGGAAGGCCCGGTCGAACGCGGCGGGGCCTGGCGTGAGGGTCATGGTGGTGTCCGTTGCTGTGGCGGCGTACGGCGAGTGGTGCGTGGTGTGAAGCGGCTGGGGCCGCGTGGCCGGGCGGGGGGTCTGCCCGGCCACGCGATCAGCGCCGTGCGGCGGGTGCGTCTGTTGAGGCGCGGTGGTTGTTGGCGCGGAGAGCGCTGGCGGTTACGCGAAGCCCCAGAAGTAGGCGCCGTACATCCAGCCGGTCCGGCCGGTGTTGGGGCCGCTGGTGACCTTGACCTGGTACCACTGGTACCGGGACTTGCCGTCCCACCAGAGGCACTTGGACGTGACACGAGTGCCCTTGCCGAGGACCCCGAGGGCCGTCGAGCTGGTGGAGTGGTTCGACCGGAGTTTCACGGCGGCCGTCGTCTTGCCGTTCTGCGTCCAGGAGTTGCACGAGGCCGCCGCCGCTTCGGGAGCGGTGGCCGCGGCCCCTCCCAGGGCGGCGATGGTGACCGCCGCTGCCGCGACGGCACTGCGGATCTTGTTCTTCATCATCTGATGAGCTGCCTTCGTCTTGGGTCATGGGCGGGTAGGGCCGGTTCCGGGGCGTGCGGCGCCCCAGAACCGCGCGGATCTTGGAAGGTCACGGCACCGGGCCGGTGCCGGGTGCGGGCCGGGCCGGCTACTTGGGGATGGGCGGGGTCGGCGCCGGGTTCGTGCCGTAGGGGTTGGCACAGCCGTAGGGCACGTAGCCGCGGATCTTGGCGCCGTCGCTCTTGCGGGTGACGGTGCCGCGCGTGTACCAGGCGCGTTCGCTCTTCTTGTACGCGAACTGGTCGTAGACGATCTTGTCGCCGCGGTAGGCGATGCCGTTGGCGGTGGAGTTCTTCGCCGGCTTCTGCCGGACCTTGGCGGCCTTGCAGCTGATCTTTCCGCGGCTGGAGTCGGCGGCCTGGGCGGCCGGGGCGATGGCCACGCTGGTGCCGAGCAGAGCGGCGCCGACGGCGCCGGCCGCCGCGATGCGGCCGAGGTGTCGCAGGGGGGTCATGTCAGCCTTTCCATCGGTGCTGGGTGGGTGGGGCGGGCGCTGGCCGGAGGGCCTCGGGGTCGCGGTGGATGGGTCATGGCGCCGGTGTCCTCGGCGAGGCGGCCGGGGTGAGGTGCGGGCGCAGGGCGGCGGCGAGCAGCAGGGCGCAGGCCGCGGCGGCGGCTGGGACGAGCCAGGAACCGTCGACCGCTCCGGCGAGGGCGGTCCCGGCGGCGGTTCCGATGCCGAAGGCGCTGACCAGCCAGCCGAAGGACTCGGTGACGGTCCCGGGGGCGGCGAGGACGTCGATGCAGCAGTAGGCGGTGGTCAGCAGCGGTCCGAAGGCCAGGCCGGGGAGCGTGGCGGCCAGCAGCAGGGCAGGCGGTGGTGCGGGCAGTTGGAGGGGCAGCCAGGCGAGGGTGAACGCGGTGGTGAACACGGTGAGTTGGGTGGACAGTGGGGCGGACCAGGCGTGTCGGCTGAACAGGGCACTGCCGGCGAGCGCGCCGAGGGAGAGGGCAGCCGGGACGGCGCCGCTCAGCCACGCAGCTCGGTGGTGTTCGGCCGAGGCCAGGGCGGCGACGTTCAGGGCGCCGAGTGCGGCGCCGACCGCGGTCATCGACAGCAGCAGGAGACGGATGCCGGACGGGCGCAGGGCTCCTGGCGCACCCGGGGTCCGTGCTCCAGCGGGCCGCCAGGTCTTCGACGGCGCGGAATGCGCGACCAGCAGTGCTCCGGCGAGCCCGGCGGCCGCAGTGACGGCGAGGGCGACGCGGGGATGAGCGAGCGTGGCGGTCAGCGTGGCCAGCAGCGGGCCGGCCACGTAGACGAGTTCCTGGCTTCCGCTGTCGAGCGCGTAGGCGGCGCGCAGGTGCGCGGGCGTGGGCACGATGCGGGGCCACAGGGCTCTGAGTCCGGCTTCCAGGGGCGGCGAGGTCAGTCCGGCGGCGGCCGTGACTGCGGCGGCGAGGGGAAGGTGGCCGGTCCCAGTCACGGCGAGGACGAGCAGAAACGTGGTGCTGACCAGGGTGCTCGCGACGAGGGGGCGGGTCTGTCCCGTCCGGTCGGCGAGTCGGCCCAGCAGCGGCTGGCCGATCGCGACACCGGCCCCGTACAGGGCGGCCAGGGCGGCGCCGGTGCTGTAGCCCAGCCCGTCGGCTCGGGCAGCGAGCAGGATGGCGACGGGCGCCATGCCGTGCGGAAGCCGCCCGGTCAGGGTCGCGGTGAGCAGCCGTGAGCAGTGCGGCAGGCGCAGCACGGACGACCAGGACACGGTCGTGGCCGCCGCTGCGGTGGCGGGTGCGGTCAGGGTGCTCGTCACCGGCTACCCGCCGAGCGGTGGAGGTACGGATGGGCCCAGGGGCCGTGGATGGCGCTGGCCGGCAGGGCCACCATGCGCAGGTCGTCGCCGAGCGTGGCGTGGAACTGGGCGAGGTCGTCGGCGGACGCCGGCGGGTGCGGGGCTCGGGCGGCGGCGGCGTGGAGGGCGGCCTGTGCCTGCTCGTCGAGGCCCAGGCCGACGCCGCACCAGCGCACGGCGAGTACGCCGTCGCCGGTGCGCTCGGGGGGCATCTGTTCCTCGGCCGCGTTGGCCCACAGCGGCATGGGGTCGAGGACCACCAGGGGGAAGGGCAGGCCCAGGCCGTGGCAGGCGGACTGGACCGGCGTGCCGGGCGCGGCCGGTGCGGGGAGAAGGGGTGGTGGCGTCATGCGGGGCTCCCGTACAGGCCGAGGTTTTCGGCGGCGCGGATCACTTGGTGGTCTTGGTTGATGGCGCGGCTGTCGTCAGCCACGAGGAGGAGCCATCCGGCGATCCGGCCCGCATGTACGGGTGCGGTGGCGGTGAGCTCGGTGGTGGCGGCCACGGTCGGCAGGGTGGTGATGGTGCGCAGCAGTGCTTCGTCCAGGAAGCCGTCGTGCCGGGGCAGCAGGGCGACCTTGGTGACATGGGTGCGCCGGGGCTGGAGGGTTTCGTGGCGTCGGCCGGTGGCCAGCAGCAGGGCGGTGTCGCGGATGGGGTCGTGGTCGGTGGCCCGGCGCAGTACGTCGGAGGCGAAGTCGTCGTAGGGGTCGGTGCGCAGGGACAGCAGGGCCGGTCCGCGGTCGGGGATGTAGGTGACCGTGGCGTGGGCGGAGCCGTAGCGCACGCCCAGGGCGGTGAGGGCCCGCATCGTGTACAGGGCGAGGGCGCGGGCCAGCAGCCCGTGGCGGCTCAGCAGATCGGATCGGCAGACCAGTTGGTCGGCGGTGCGGATCTCGGACCAGATCGCGGTGATGGTGTGGTCGGGAGTGCCGTCGGGTCCGGGTCCGGTCAGGGTGTGGATGCGGTACTGCGTGCCGGCGAGGCCTTCGCGAAGCACGAGGGGTTGGCCGGTGGTGGTCTGGATGCGGGCCCAGGCGTGGCGGAGGTCGTCGGCGGTGCGGCAGAGGTAGGCGGGGTGCGGGTGCGAGGGGTCGGGGTGCTGGACGACGAGGTCGTTGATCTGGGTGAAGGCGGCCCAGGTGAGGGCGTCGGACAGACGCGGGGTGCGGATGCTGCGCGGGGCGGTGATGCCGGCGTCGAGGAGTGCGGCGCTGGTGAAGGCGATGTCGCGCCGGATGTCCGCGGTGTCGGGGGCGTTGCCGGGCAGGCGGAGGCGGTCGGCGAGGCGGTCGGCGAGTTCGGTGCCGGCGGCTGATCCGGCGATGACGGCCTGGACGCCGAGCTGCTGCAGCTGCGCCGCGGTGCGACGCAGGCTGCCGCGGTGCGTGATGTGCCGGAGGTAGCCGTCGCCCGGCGAAGTGGCGGCGGGCGTGGTGACGGCGACGGAGGCCCAGCCGTGCCGGGCCAGCACGGGCAGGTACCGGTCGCCGGGGCCGGCCGGGGCGATGATGGCGGCCGTGCCGCTTCTGAGTGCGGGCGGGGCCGCCGCGGGAAGAGGGGCGGCGAGGGCCATGATGCGGGGCTCCTGAGATGGGTCGGGGCGGGCGGGTCAGGCGACGCAGGCGGTGGTGGCGGTGTCGGCCTGGATGTGGATGCCGCTTCGGTCTTCGGCCGTCTGGAGTCGGTGAAGGCAGGTGTCGGGATCAGGGCCGGTGACGACTGCGAGGGCGGTCCGGTCGCGCACGGTGGCGCGGGGCGGGGCAGTGACGTAGCTGCCGGGTGCGGCGGTCCACTCGAAGCGGTCGAGCCAGGAGGCGAAGAGTCCGGTGTGCACGGCCGTGACGTGGCCGGTGACGGCCGGGTAGAGGAAGCGGACGGCAGCGCTTTGACTCTGGCTGGGGAGCAGTTCGGGGTCGGCGCCGACGGCGAGGTCGGCGGCGATCTGCGGCAGGTTGAGGCCGGTGGCCAGGAGGACCAGGTGCGGGATGAGATCGCCGCCGAGGCGGGCGTTGATCTCGACGATGCGCGGCCCCTGCCGGGTAAGGCGCATTTCGACGTGGAGCACGCCGTTGGAGATGCCGACGGTGGTGAGGGCGTCCAGGGCGACTTCCCGGATCCGGGAGTCGGCCAGGAGAGGATCGGTGGCGTCGACGAGGTGGCCGGTCTCCAGGAAGGCGGGCTCGTCACCGAGGAACTTGCGGGTGATCGCCGCGATGTGCACGTTGCCGTGGCCCAGGGCGATGCACTCGACGCTGATCTCGGGGCCGTCCAGGTACTCCTCGATGAGCACGCCGGAGGTTCCGGCGTGCTCCAGGCCGAACAGGCTGGCTGATTTGGCGCGGTGGAAGGCGGCGCGGACCTGTTCGGGGGTATCCGCGCGGTGGACGCCGGCACTGCCGCCCATGGAGCGCGGCTTGAGCACGACCGGCCCGCCGAGCAGTACGGCGTACTCGACGGCGGTCTCGGCGTCGGCCACGAGGTAGGAACGGGCGGAGGGGACGTGGGCGGCCGCGAGCAGGGAGCGGGTGAGGTACTTGTCCCGGCAGGCCTCCACGGCGGCCGGGGTGTTGCCGGGAAGTGCGAAGTGCTGGGCGAGGCGCGCCGCGAGCACGACGTGGTTTTCCGTGTAGGTGAGCACTCCGGCGACGCCGCGATCGACATCGAGGTCGGCTACGGCCTTGGTGACGGCTTCGCCGTTGGACAGGTCGGCGGTGATGGAGACGTCGACGTGCTCCTCGGCCCAGGCGGGCGGCTGGTTGTCGATGAGCGCGACGGGGTGGTGGGCGGCGATGTGCTTCAGTCCGTAGCCGCGGAAGGTGCGGTTGCCGGCGCCCAGGACGACGAGCAGCGGTGATCGTGAGGAGTGTGGTGTGACGGGCACGGGGGTGTCCTGACGTGGTGGGTGGAGACGGGGGCAGTGGCCGGACTCGGTGGCCGGCCGGCAGCGGGCCGGGTAGTGGTCGTTGAAGACGCGGCAGCTCGGGCTGCAGTCGGGGGCCGGGTCACGGTTCAGACGGAGAACCGGTGGTGGTCGTCCTGAGTCGTGCGGGAGGGCGCGCCGGCGGGGTGGTCATGCCTTGTTCCAGGCGCGGAGCACGTGCTGGTTGAGGCCGGTGTGCAGGGCGCCGAGGCGGCTGATGAGGTGGGGGTTGGGTCGTGTGAGGTAGACCGCGGAGGTCAGGGCGACCGGGAGCATCCCGAGGCGTGCCTTGTAGGCGTAGTTGCCGCGGCCGGCGTCGAGAACGCTCGCCCCGGTGGCGATGGCGTACTGGACGCTCTCGTACATCAGCCAGCCGTAGGTGTGCAGGTCGCTCTCGCGGGCCTGGTGGATGGCGGGGGCCCACAGGTAGAGCGCCGAGCCGTAACGGAAGGCGAAGAAGCCGCCCGCGAGGGTGCCGTCGGCGTGCTCGGCGAGCAGTCCCACGGCGCCGGGGACGCGGGTGAGCGGGGTGAGCATGTCGGTGCCGTACAGGGCCGGCCCGTGGCGTTCGCTGGTCGCGCGGGCCTGGGCTGTGAACTGCGGCAGATACGGCAGGAGCTCGGTGCCACGGGCGACCTTGAGGGTGAGGCCTGCGTCGGTGCCCCGTTGGTGCTGTCGGCGGAATTTTCGGCCGGCCTCGCTCGACGAGGGGAAGTTCGCGATGAACTCCTCGACCGAGGAGCCGACGCGGGCGCGGTGGGCCCAGGACAGGACGACCTCGGCATCGGGGGTGCGGGCCTCGCGCCACAGGCTGCGCTCGGCGGGCGGGATGTTCGCGATGACCAGGGCCTCGGTCCCCAGTTCCCGGGCGAGGTGGCGGCCTCGGTCGACGGTTTCGGCGAGCACGGGCACGGGCGCGCCGGGCAGTCCCCCGTATTCGCCGTAGATCGAGGGTCCGTACAGGACGTCGGCCTCGAAGGTGGGGCGGGTGACGCCGGCGTCACCCTCCATGGCGCGCCACAGCGGGCTGTCGCTGACCTGGTAGAAGGACATGCGGTGCTGGCGCGTGCCGTCCTGGAGGAAGAGGTGGTGACGGCCGCGGACGAGTTCGGTGCGCACCGTCTGCCAGGCAGCGGCCCATTCTCGGCTGTGGAAGGGAGTGGCGGCGCGGTGCACGGCGGGAAGGGCGGCCACCGAGGAGTGCCAGGAGCTTTTCACGGTGCGGGCGTTGGGGCGCAGGGCGGTCAGGGTCATGAGGGTTCTCCGGGCGGTTCAGGACGCGGCGGGCGCGGGGATGCGGGGTGTGCCGAGGGCCGGGCGGCGGGTGAGGCCGATGAGCGGCAGACCGATGGCGGCTCCGAGCGCTCCGGCGGCGAGGGTGGTCAGGGCGGCGAGGCTGTCGCCGCCCGAGGTGAGGGAGGCCGCTGCGAGGACGGGGGCGATGATCACGGCGACGGCGAGCGTGGAGCCCCAGATGCCGGCGTACAGGCCGCGGGCCTCGGGGGGTGAGATCTTGGTGACGATGTCGTTGGCGGCGATGAAGAAGACGATCTCGCCGGGGACAGCGGCCGCCACGGCGATGCTGTAGCCCGCGGTGGTGTCGGCGAGGCCTGCGCCGCCCATGCCGGCGCCCAGCAGGAGGGAGCTGACGGCGAGCAGGCCGGTGGTCGGCTGGGGTCCGTCGCAGCGGCGGCGCAGCCACGGGTTGAGCAGTGGGGTGAGCACGACGACGGCAGCGGCGTTGGCGACCTGTGTCCATCCGTAGGCGTCGGCGGAGAGCCCGTCGTCCTCCATCAGCAGCGGCAGCGCGGTGAACATACCTGCGGCGCAGGTCAGGGCGGCCACGCTGGCCAGCCACAACAGCCACAGGCGTGTGTCACGGACGGCCGACTGCAGCGGACTCCGATCGGCGGAGGTGCCGGGGACAGCGGCGGTTGGGCTGTCGTCGTCGAGGTAGTGGCGGGCGAGCAATGCGCAGGCAGCGCATGCGGCTGCGTTGAACCAGAACAGCGCCGGGAAGCCGAGCTGCCCGGCCAGGAGGCCCCCGGCTGCGCCCGTGATCGCCGCGCCGATGTTCACCGCCCCGTGGCGCCAACCGTTGACCGCGGCGCGCTGCCCGTCGTCGGTGATGAGGTCCGCGATGGCGGCGGAGACGACCGGCCTCGGCGAGTCGTACACAATGCCGGCGATCAGGGCTCCGGCGCACACGGCGGCGAACGCATGCGCCTGGGCCATCACGGGCAGGCAGACGGCGGCCGTGAGCATGGCCGCCACGAGGGTGCGGCGCCGGCCGAGCCGGTCGGCGGCCCAGCCGGTGAGCAGCTGGCCGACGAGCCAGCCGATGCCGAAGACCGCGAGGGCCTGGCCGACGGCCTGGGTGCTGTAGCCCAGGTCCTTGAGGTGGTAGCTGAGGAAGGGATACGCGAAGCCGAAGCCGCGCGCGACCAAGGTGATGACGAGCAGCGCCCAGATCGCTGGCGGCCAGTGCCGCGGTCCGGACGGTTCGGGGTCCTTGGTGGTGGTGATGGGCAGGGTGGTGGCTGACACAGACGCTCCGGGGCAGGGCTGGGGCGAGACGTTCCTGGTGGGGCGGCCGGCGTCAGCTGGTTCGGGCGCCGGACGGGAGGGTGGGGCGGGCGGGGGCGTCGCCGTGGGCGGACGACGCCCCCGCGGGCAGCCGGCCCGTGCCGGTGCCGGAAGGGCACGGGGTGTCGCCCCAGGGGGATGGGAGCGAGGGGCCGGGCTGCGCCTGATGCCGGACCGTCGGGAGCAGTCCCGTTCGGCCGGGCTGTTCTGTGCGGTTACACCGTCGGGGAGGCGCTGAAGTAGGTGTTGCGGTAGCCCTTGCCGTCGTTGTTCCAGTCCAGCTGGATGAAGCCGTCGGCCAGGTACCGGCCCGAGCCGGCCTTGTACTTGATCGTCCCGGTGGTGTAGCTGCCGTTGCCGGCGGTGTTGCCGTGCTCGAGCTTGTACTCGAGACCGGTGTAGTTCGCCCACTTCACGACCGGGTCGGGTCCGGAGACGGACTTCTTGATCTGGAGGTGAAAGCGAGCGGCGTCGAGTACGTCGGTCTGGTTGACGTAGGAGACGGGCCCTTCGAAGTTCACCTTGGCGTAGGCGTAGATGTAGCCGCCGGCGCGCTTGGCGCAGAGCTTGACGTCGAAGTTGTAGTTGTCGGCCCACGGTCCGGAATAGGCCGGATTGTCGACCGAGGCGCTGCTCGTCTTGCAGCGGTAGTCCGCGGCGGATGCCGTGGTGGCGGTGGCGAGCGTCGTGCCGGATATGACGGCCGCGGTGATCAGCGTGGCTGCCATGGTCCGCTTGGAGCTGGGCATGACGGTGCATTCCTCCGTGCAGGTGTGAGCGGGAAGTTGCCGCTGGTGAAGGCCAGGGAACGGGGCTGCTTCAGGTGCCGGCCGGGGGCGAACAAGGCGCTCCGGCCCATGGGGGCGGCCGGTTACACGGTCGGGGAGGCGGTGAAGTGGATCGGGGCCTTGTAGTCCTTGCCGTCGCCCGACCAGTCGAGCTGGATGTAGCCGTCGGCGAGGTAGCTGGCGGCGGTGGCCTTGGTCTTGATCGTCCCCGTCTGGTACGAGCCGTTGCCCGTGGCGCTGCTGTTCTCGAGCGCGCGCTCGAGACCGGTGTAGTTGGCGTACGCCACGACCGGGTCGGTGCCGCGGACGCTCTTCTTGGTCTGGAGGTGGAACCTGGCCTTGTTGAAGGTGAAGTGGTTGTTCGTGCCGGAGGAGTAGGGGCCGTCCCAGTAGACGGTGGCCGTGGTGTAGATGTAGCCGCCGGATCGCTTGGCGCACAGCTTGACGTCGAACGACCAGTTGTCGGAGTCGGGGCCGTTGTACGACGGGTCGTCGAACGTGGGGCTGCTGCTGGTCTTGCAGTGGTAGCTCGCCGCCGCCGAGGCCGTGGTGGCGGTGGCGAGCGTGGTGCCGACGACGGCGCCGGCGGCGAGCAGGGTGACAGCGGTGCGCTTGAACGCGGGCATGCGGATGTTTCCTTCGGATCGGGAGAGGACGCCGGGCCGCGCGGGGGCCAGGCCGGTGACAGGGCGGACAGCGGTCGCGGGTCAGCCGCCCAGCTGGTAGAGGCCGTCGCTGCGCACCCATCCGCGGGTGCCCTTGGAGAGCCCGGACTTCGACCGCTTGGAGAGCTCGGTGTAGTCCCAGTTGCCTCGGCTGCACAGCAGCTTGACGGTGTCCCCGCGGTAGAGGAGGCCCCGGCTGGCGTAGCCGGTGGACGGGCCGGTGCGCAGGTTCCAGCCGTTCTTCGAGATCGTGCCGGTTTCGCCGTGGGACCAGTTCACGGTGCACTTGGAGTGCTCGCCGACGGCGTGGGCGGCGGGGGCGGCGGTGACGGCGAGCCCTCCGGTCACGGCGAGGGCGAGGGCGGCGGAGGCGGTCAGACGTGCGGGAGCGCGGAGTCGCATGGAAGTCCTTACGTCAAGGAATTGGGCAGGTCGGTGCCGGCGGCGGATGTGCCCAGAGCAGGTATGGGTGTCCGGCGCGGCGGGACTGCGGGAGCCGTGGGCGGCATCGGGCACTCGCGGGGGCCGCGGCGACGGGGATGAAGCCGCCGGGGCGGAGCGTGATGCGCGCGGCCAAGGAGGCGCGAAGGTAACGGGCGCCGAGCGGCGAGCGTCGAGGTATGTGCGGCGCGGCAGGAGCAGCTGCTGGGAGGCCGCCTAGCTCCTGCCGCGCGCCACTTCGCTCGGGGGAAGTGGATCCTTCTTCCCCGGGCGGGGGCCGGCCGCGGATCTGGTAATCCGTGGCTGGCTCGGACGCGCCGTCGGGCGTCGGCGGGTGCTAAGCGCCGGGCCCGGCTGCGCCGAGGTCCTGGATGCGGTCCGACTCCGTCTGGGAGAGGCGGCCGCGGGGAGCCGTCACCGCGGTGCGCGGTGTCGGCCGGTTCGTCAGATACCTGGTGATCATGCTGTTCGCCCCGATGACTCAGGGGGCCTTGATGCCAGGACGAAAGCCAGTGGACGCGCTGTTGCAGCGGGCCGTGCTGGTCTATCCTGAGCTCCGCTGACGTGCGCTAACACGTCGGCGAAAGACCCCAGTGGTTCCTCAGATCTGCTGGTGGTGACTCTGCCGAAGAGTCGTTTTGCACAGGCCCGGTGCTCGGGCCTGGTAGTGCACTGGCGAGTGCGGGTGTCCGGCGGGGTGGCTCCACCCACTCCCCCGGCGCCCGCCTCCTGGTGGTCGCGACGGCTGTTGCCCCGTTCGCACCGCGCCTGCTCGCCGCAGGCGTTCTGCCTTCCCCGTCTTCCGAATCCGCCACCCGGCAGCGCTCCCCTGTGCGAGAGCGTCCGGCCTGGTATGCGCCGTCGTGCCCGGCTACTGCCGTGCCCTACCCCGGAAGCTGGGTCTGGCTGGGCTTGCACGGGCAACGTTATGCATATGCCGAATGCACCACCATTACGCACATGCACAAACTGACCGGCATGTCCTATAGGTTGTGCACCACATCGGGCGATCACGGCCTTGAGGTGCACATTCCATAGCGATCCCCTATCGGGCATGCACACCGGTCGCACCAGTGGCGAGAAGGGGCTCTTGACATGCAGAGAGCACCAAAGAGTCCCAACCCCTTTATTAGATGCATTAATTGACGATTCGGACTTTGGCACCTCGGGGCGTACGGGGCGGCTACTGCGGTACACAGCACGGAAGTTGACGCTGCACGGCGGCAGCGAGCGGCGCTGCGTGGAGGATCGCCGGAGAGCGTCGCCAGGGCACCAGGACATTTCTCCGGGCGGGATCTGTCCTGTTCCGCCTCGCCCCGATGGCCGGGGCCGGGTAGGCGATGCGTGGGGCCTTCGGCCGGGGTGGCCGTGAAGCGCGGCAGCACCAACCGCGTGCACCGAGGCACCTGCCGGCCTCGAAGTATTACTGCGGCTCTTGCTGGAGCAGGGACGGAGGACGGTGCGGTATTGCACACCGCGGCGGGATCTGCTCACCGTCGCGAAGGCCGGCGGCGTGCACCGCTCTGCGCTGGGCCCGCGCTGCGGGGCCTTCATGGAGAGAGCCGTCATGGCCGGGCCGAGGCGGCCGGGAGCGACCTCGTCAGGCGGCCGCGCACAGCTGCCGTCCGATGTCGCGGATGTTGGGCTCGCCCGTCACGATGTTCAGGGCGAACTGCAGGTCACGCATGCCGTTCAGTGATGACAGGTCGCGGGCCATGTGCGTTTCCAGAGCCCTGAGGTGAGTGCGGACGGTGACCTCGGACAGGCCCAGGGCGCGCGCAGTCGGTTCCAGGTGAGCGTCGAAGGTGAGCCAGGCCGCGGCTGTGGCGAGCAGGTTGCGGCGGTCTTCGCGGGCGGCGCTCAGCAGCGTCTCGGCCCAGGCCCGGATCTGGGGCGCGGCGAGCAACTGGTGCAGTGTGGGGACTTGGCCGCCGCGCAGGGCTGTCTCGGGAGGTTCCCGGTGGGTGACGAGCTCGAGCGCCAGGCCGACCGCGATCCGGTCCCCGATGGTGGTGAAGTCCATGTCGAGCAGCTGCGCGGCCCGGGCGACCCGGCGGGTGACGGTGTTGCGGTGCAGGTCCAGGCGCCGGGCTGCGACGGTGTAGGGGTAGGCCAGAGCGGTGGGCAGAGTCTCGCGCATCTGCTCCCACTGGACGTCGGACTCCATCAGGGGGTGCAGAAGTTGACGGGCCCAGCGCTGTGCGTCGTGCTGGCACAGCAGGCTGACCAGGTCGGTGTGCTGTACGGACAGGGCTACGGAGTCGGGCTGGTGGAGGGCGAACCGCTGGGCGGTTCCTGCCTCGTTGAGGGCCTCGCCGAGCAGGGACATGGAGTAGACGCCGCTGCCGCCCAGTGAGGAGACCGGTCCGGGTGCGGAGACCAGGCGGATGAGTTCCCCCGGCACGTTCTCGTCGGGCTCGCTTTCACGGACGGGCTGGATGACGACGACTCGGTTGCGCTCGCGCGGGTCTGCGACGGCCAGGGCGCGGCCGGCGGTGGCGGTCTCGCACAGGCGCACAGCGGTGTCCCGGTGGGCAGGTTCGGTCGTGACGACGAACAGACGGGCGGTCTCGGTGTCGAGCAGGCCTGGTGCCATTTGCTCCATGACCCGGCGTGCCTTGTCGACCTCGCCGTCCAGGAGCAGCTGGACGGCGGCGGTACGGACGGCACGAGAGGCGTCGGCCGCCACGTGGTACTCGCGGCGGGCCTGGTCGACGAGCCCGAGGAGCTTGGCGGCGTGCCGCAGCAGGCGTATCTCGGCCTCGTCGAACGGGGTGCGGCGTGCGACGGCGAGGACGGTGTCCGCGCCCGAGGTCGGGGCCAGTGAGATGAGCTGGGTGTGCGGGGCCGAGGGGCTTTCGGGGGCGCCACCTTCGACGGACTGACGGATGATCGCCTGGGCGAGATGCTCGGCCGCGGTGGGGGGCGAGGCAGCCAGGACTCGGTCCGGCTCGCTGACGAGGACCTGGACGTCGAGGGCACGTGCGAGCCACGACGCGATGCGCTGCATGGCCTTCGGATCGGCAAGTTGCGCAGGCAACTGCTGCACCAGGGCGTTGAGTTGGCTGGCCCGCCGCTCGGCGATGGCGAGGCGCGCCTGCTGGATCGAGGTGTGCACGTCCGCCCAGCGGTCCGCGGAGGCGGTAGTCATCAGCAGCGGGATCTCGAGCAGGTCCGACATGTCGCGCAGGGACTGAGGGAAGGGCTGGGACACGCCTTCGGCCACGGTGACGACGAGCCCGACACATCCGTCGAGGGACATCTGCCGGAGCACCTCTTCGATCGCGACCGCGATGCGGCCCCGGATCCGGAACGGCATCGCGCCGGCCACGAAGATCAAGGCGCCCGCGTCCAGGCGGCGGGGCGCCCCGTTTTCCAGCAGTTCGTCCAGGCGCAGGATGGTCAGCCCGGTGATGCGCTCGCCGTGGTGGGGCACGGTGTTCCGCGGCCAAACGAACGTGAGTTCGAGGTCGGGGTGCTGTGTGGGCAACGAGCCAAGGGTCGGCATGTGCTCTCCTCGTTGCGGGCCCGTCGGCGGGCCGGCCCTGACAGGAAGTGGGAAGTGATCGGGTCCTTCGGGTGCGGCGTCCAGGAGTGAGCCGGGCGCGGGTCAGTGCCCCATGCCCGCACCACCGTCGACGGGGATGACGGCACCGGTGATGTAGGAGGCGCCGGGCGAGGCCAGGAAGGCGACGGTGGCGGCGATCTCTTCGGGCGCGGCCATGCGGCCCAGCGGGATCTGCTCGACAAGGGCGGCACGCTTGCCCTCGTCGAGCTGGCGCACCATGTCGGTGTCGGTGAGGCCCGGGGCGACGACGTTGACGGTGATGCCCCGCGAGCCGTACTCGCGGGCAAGGGACCGGGCGAGGCCGATCAGTCCGGCCTTGGAGGCGGCGTAGTTGCTCTGCCCTGCCTCGCCGCGCAGGGCGACGGCGGAGGCGATGAGGATGATGCGGCCGCCCTTGTTGCGCAGCATGCCCTTCAGGGCGCGCCGCGCGGCGCGGGCCGGTCCCAGCAGATTCGTGTCGACGACCGAGGTGAGGTCGGCGTCGTCCATGCGCATCAGGAGCCCGTCCCGGGTGATGCCGGCGTTGGCGACGAGTACCTCGACGGGGCCGTGCGCCTCTTCGACCTCCTTGAAGGCCCGGTCGACCTGTGCGGTGTCGGTCACATCACACTGCACGGCGAGAACGCCGTCGGGTGCCTCACCGGTGCGGTGGGTGATGGCCACCCGGTCGTTCTGCTCGGCGAATCGGCGGGCTATGGCCAGCCCGATGCCGCGGTTGCCACCGGTGATAAGTACCGAACGGCTCATATCGTCCCACTTCCCCGTGCCCGAGTTGGTCTGTCGGCCCGCCCCTGGGCCGATCACTCGGCAGATCTCGAACTAATGAACGTGATGCTGCCAGCCAGCCACTTGTATGGTTACTGGCGCGTAGCGGGTCTTGCTGCAGGTCACCGGATACGCCCCGGGAGAGGGACCCCGGTGGCGGCCCGTCTGCAGCCCCCTGCGGAGTACAGGCATGCCGATCCGGTCCGGAGAGAAGGGAGTCTGGCGATGGCACATGGCGTCCAGCCGTTGCGGGCGACCGATCTGCCGCGCTCTTCGCTCTCCATCCGTGCGTCCATGAGGACGTCGTACCCCCTGCCCCGTTCGCGGAAGGAGGGCCCTTGCCGCTCTACCGATCTTTGCGGACCGGCAAGGGCTGATCTACGGCATTTTTTTTGCACAAATTCATGTCCCTCGCAGACCCGGGCGCGTTGCCGGCATCCTCAGGGAGGACATGTGGCGAAGAAGACGAGGAAGCGTGAACATCCTCTGGGACTGCTGCTGGCGCCGAAGCGGCGCTTGATAACTCCGGAATCGGTGGGGCTTCCCAAGCGAGCCAAGGGCCGTCCGGGCCCCAAGGCCGAAGGGCTCACGCAAGCCCACATGGACATCCTGCTCAACCGTGCGGACCGGACGTACAACCGGCTCGAGAGCGGCCGCTGGCCCAACCCTCCGGAGGAGTATCTCGTCGCAGTCGGCCGGCTGCTGAAGCTCACGCCGGACGAGTACCACCTGCTGTGGCTGCACACCCGCGGGCACCGGCCCGCCCACCCTCTCTATCCGGAGGCCGGCGTGCGAGCGGCCGAACTGTGGCAGGAGGCGTGCGACGGGCAACGCCACATGATGTACGTCACGGACCTCGCCTGGAATGTGATCGCGCACAACCCCGCCTTCGCGGCCATGTTCGTGGGCGGCAAGGCGCCGCAGAACACGGCCCGTTGGATGCTCCTGACCGAGGAGGCGCGCACCACGCTGATGGACTGGGAGACCAGCTGGGCTCCGTCACTGTCGTCCCAGTTGCAGGCCGCGCTTGCCGAGAACGCTCACAGCGAGGACCTGCGCGCCATCGACGCCGACGTGCGGGCCGACCCCGTTGCGGGCCCGATCTACACCGCGCCGGGCAGCCCGTCGATAGCGCCTGACGGCGTGGTGCGCCGGCTGAACCACCCCTTGTACGGGCCGGGCATCGCGAAGATGGTCGCCTCGGCGCCGTACGCCTCCCCGCACGCGAGGGCGATCATCGTGATCTTCCATCCTGACGACGAAAGAGCGAATGCCTCAATAACAGGCGAAATAGGTCACACCGGCTAGACCGTCCCCGGTGGCGTGTGCTCTTCTTCACAACGCAGCGATTCGCGGACCCGCACTGATCACAATGCGCACATGCATATCCCAACTGCCCTTGCCGAGATCGATCCTTGTGTCTCCGCGTGGCTCCCTGAATTCCCCGGAACGTGGGGAATGGCGAACTGTGTTCTCGTTGCCTCCGACGAGGGGGCGCTGCTTGTGGACACGCCCTATACGGCAGAACTGACGAGAACCCTGACGGCGGCAGCACATCGCGTGCTGCCGCCGTCTGCTGCGATATCGACGGTCGTCAACACGCACGCCAACGGCGACCACAGCTACGGCAACAGTCTGTTCCCCGACGCGGAAATCGTCTCGACCGCCGCCAACCTCGAGCACCTGTGCGCCGAGCCGGCGCCCGAGCAGATGCAGACGCTGCTGGACCGGTGCCAGGCGGACGATCCGTTCCAGCGTTACCTGCTGGCCCACTTCGGACGCTACGACTACCGCGGGCTGCGCCTGACCCCGCCCACCCGCACCTTCAGCGAAAGGCTCACTCTCCAGGTCGGTTCCACGTCCGTCGAACTGATCGAGGTCGGGCCCGCGCACACGGTCGGCGACCTGATCGTGCACATCCCGGACAGCGGCGTGGTGTGCGCCGGCGATGTGGTCTTCGTCGGGGACGTTCCGGTCCACTGGGCGGGTCCGCTCGGCGGTGTTCTGGACGCCTGCCAGCAGATCCTCGACCTCGCCCCGCAGGTCGTTGTCCCCGGGCACGGTCCCCTCATCGGCCCGGCCGAAGTCCGCAGCTACATGGAGTTCGTCGGTGAGGTGCGCGACCGCATCCACTCGCTGCATGCCAGGGGACTCCCGGTACAGGAGACCGCCCAGGTGCTTCTGCGCGAGCACCGGCGGGCGGACCTGGGCCTGACCGAGCGGCTGGCCGTGCTCGCCATCACGGAGTACCGCCACCTCGACCAGGCGACGGCCCCGTTCCCGCTCGTCGACATGCTCAGCACGGCGGTACGTCTGGCTCCGGGATGCGTCCCGACCTCCATTCCCGAGCGTCACACCCTGCTCACCGATTTCGGCTCGCGCACCTGACCTGCGCCCGCCCCCTTATCCTTCCCGGAGCTTTCATGCCACCCGCGTACGTCAGCCGTCCGACCATCGCGCTGCCGCCGCATCAGGTCACCACCGACGAGATCTGCGAAGACATCCAGCGCGCCCATCCGACCCTCCCCCGTCTCGGCGTCATGCTGCGCTACGCCCGCCGCACTCAGGTCGCCACCCGCCGCTTCACCCGTCCCCTCGCCCACCGGGCGATCTCGGGCAACGCCCCCATCGCCGAACGCAACGAGATCGCGTTCACCGACGCGGCCGGCCTCGCCGTTCAGGCAGCCCGCCAGTCTCTGCAGGCCGCCCGTCTCACTGCGGCTGACGTCGACTGCGTGGTCACCTCGCACACCACCTCCTGGACGGTGCCGGGGCTGGACGTCCATCTCATCGAAGAGCTGGGACTGCGCCCCGACGTGCGCCGGATCCCGATGAGCACGCTGGGCTGCGTCGGCGGCGCCCACGCCCTGGCCCGTGCCGCCGAACACGTCGCGGCCCACCCCGGGAACACGGTCCTCGTCGTCGTCGCCGAGATGCTGAGCACCGTCTACTCCCATC
Organism: Streptomyces zinciresistens K42; assembly: GCF_000225525.1. GTDB lineage: Bacteria > Actinomycetota > Actinomycetes > Streptomycetales > Streptomycetaceae > Streptomyces > Streptomyces zinciresistens. The sequence goes on from NZ_AGBF01000001.1 coordinate 70,136, forward strand.
AGGACACCAGCACCGAGTCCATGATCTACAAAACGCTCTTCGGCGACTCCGGCGGCGCGTGCCTGGTCACGAGCGAGCCCCTGGGGCCGGGCCTGCGCATCGACAGCGTGTGGGAGTACGTCCTGCCGGGCAGCCGGCAGCGCTACTCGGGCCGCTTGGACGCGCACGGGCTGCACTTCGACTCCGAGCGGTCGGCCACCGAGGCCGTCAGCGACATCATGCCGGCCCTGCACGGCCACCTGTCCGAACAGCGGTTGGAACAGGTCGAGTTCACCGTGCTGCACCCAGGAGGCCCGAGGATCATCGAAGACGCCGAGCGAGGCCTCGGCATCGATCAGGAGCCAGGCCTGGAGGACAAGGCCAAGGTGACCCGCCACACCTGGTCCACGATGCGCGAGGACGGCAACCTCGGCGGCGTAGGCGTCCTGTCCGTGCTCTCCCGCACCCACGACGACCCTCCTGCCGACGGCGCCCGCGGCCTGCTCCTCGGTGTCGGCCCGGGCTTCGCCGCCACCGCCGCCACCGCCACCTGGCGGACCTGAGCCCACACCGGCCCGCTCCGAGCCCCACCGCTCGCGACGGGGTCGCCCCACAGGCCCCGTCCCTCAACGCCCGACCGGCTCCGGCTCAACCGAGTCCGCGGCCCACAGCCTCCACACGCCGCGCATATGGTCACGCCCGCGCATCCGTGGGCCGCCGGGAGAATCGTCCCAGCTCCAGGCAACTATCCGGTGGCTGCCGGAATCTGTGCCAGCTACGGCTGCCCGTGGTGAACGGTCGCGCGAGATAGGGCGGTTTGGGCGATATGGAACACTAGCGCGGCGGAGACAGTCCGGCCTTGTGTCGGTGCCCGGGAAGAGGGGCGCCGCGGTGGCAGACCGGGAGTTGCCGCCACGGTGCAAGCACACCCACGGCAGCTTGCGTCGCCGCGCCGGCCAGGCCGCGGGGCCCCTGTCGCCGGGAAGGTTGAGTGTGATGTTCCAGGGCGAGCGGCTCGCCGGCCGGTATGTGCTGCGCGAGGTTCTCGGCGCTGGTGGGATGGGCACGGTGTACCGGGCCGTCGACGAGCGGCTGGAGCGCGAGGTCGCCGTCAAGGTCGTTGCTCTGTCCGCGGCACCCGCGGCCCAGCGGCTCCGCTTCGAGCGCGAGGCTCGGGCGATGGGGCGGCTGCGCAGCGCGCACGTAGTAGCCGTGCACGATGTCGGCGAGGACCTCGTCGGCGGACACCGGATCGGTTTCCTGGTACTGGACCTGCTCCCGGGCGTGCCGCTGAGCACCGTGCTGGCCGGCGGCCTGCCTGCGGTGGAGGACGTGGTGGGGTGGGGACTGCAGCTGTGCCGAGGACTGCGCGACGCCCATGCTGCCGGGGTCGTGCACCGGGACGTGAAACCGGCCAACGTGATGCTGTCGCCCGAGGGCACGGTCGTGCTTGTCGACTTCGGGATTGCCCGGCTCGACGCTGGCATGCAGACGGTCACGGTGATGGGCACGCCCGCGTACATGGCGCCCGAGCAGCTGCGGGCTGGTGCGATCGATGGCCGGTGCGACCTGTATGCACTGGGGTGCCTGCTGTATGAACTGCTCGCCGGGCAGCCGCCGTTCGGGCGGGGCAGGGTGCGGGCCGAGGGTTCGGAGCCTGTGCCGTTGCGGCGAGTGCGGCCGGGGGTGCCGTCCGCGCTCGAGGAGCTGGTGCTGGACCTGCTGCGCGTAGATCCTGCCCGGCGTCCGGATGCGGTGACCGTCGAGCATCGCCTGGCCGCGGCCCTGGAGCCGGTTCCTCAGGTCGCGGCGGTGACGGAGACCGCCATGTGGGAGATGGTGACGCAGACGGTGCCACGCCGCGGGAGCGCCGCGGCACCACCCGCCGTCCCCTTGCCCCGGCCTGCTGCCCCCTCGCCGGGTCCAGCCTCTTCAGCCGCCGCACCACTGCGGCCTGCCGGGCCTGCGCGCGGGATGGGCGGAGGGTGGTCGGCGCTTTCGGGAGCGGCCGGGCTGTGGGGGCAGTTGTCGCTGTTCACCGGGATGCCCGGGTGGGTGGCGGCGGCTCTGGCCGCGGTAGTGGGCGTGACTCTGTGGGCGCTGTGCGGGCCGCATGCCGAGGAGGAGGCCGCCTCGGGCGGAACCGTGCTGATGGCTCTGGCGGCAGACGGCGTGCTGGGCCTGTACCTGGCGTTCTGGTCGCCGGCGCCGTGGTGGGTCGCGCTGACCGTCATGGTGGTCGCGGGCCCGGTGCTGCTCGGCGGGTGCACGCTGATCGGCAGGCTGATCTCCAGGCTGATCGCCGGCCAGCGGGCGCAGGTGGAAGCCGGCGTCACGGCGGGCATGGCCAACGCGGCGGTGCTGGTTGTACTCACGGGGCAGTTGCCGGTGGCCGCAACCGTGACGATGGGAATCGGGGTCTGGCTGCTGATCGCACTTGTCGCCGCGGCCCCGGGACTGCTGCCGCAGCCCGAACGACGAGCTGGACGAAGCAAGGCGGCTTGGCTGTAGAGGCGGCCGCGAGGCCGCGGCGAGGAGTACGACCCGCGAAAAGCACCGCGCCGGCTGCCGGCGATGGAGGTGGCGAAGCGGTATCCGCCGGCCCGAGCATGTGCTCTCTTCCGCCCAGAATCCGCCAAGTACCCAGCGGCAGATGCCCGGCCAAGGAATGCGTGTCGGGAGGTACGGGGTCAGATGGGGGACGCCATCGTGCGCTGCGCGTAATCGCGCAGGCCCGGCAAATCGGGGCGCAGCTCGGCGACCCGGCCGGTCAGCGCGCGCACCGAGGGCCGGCGGGCCTCCAGCGGAGCGGCAAGTTCGACGAGGCGCAGTTGAGCGAAGGCGCCCGCCGTGTCGCCGGCGTCGAGCAGGGCGCGGGCGGTGTCGGTGGCAGCGCGGGCGCGGCGCTCGGCGGTGGGCAGACGGTCGGGGCGCAGTAGGCGGCTGTGGGCCAGAGCGGTGTCGAGGTCGCCGAGGTGGCGGTGGATCCCAATGCGGTACAGGGTGCACTGGCCAGCGGTCAGCTCCCGGAGGCGGCCGTCGGTGTGCGGGCGGCGGTCGAGACGGTGGGCGATCTGCTCGGCCTGGGCAGCGAAGTCGCAGGCGGCGGCAGCCCGCTGAGCCTGGGCGGCGGTATAGGCGGCGGTGAGCGCCGTCATGCCTGCCGCCTCCAGCTCGACGACTGTGGGACGGAGGGCGGACGTCAGGTGGGTGTGCGCCTCGTGAAGCAGGAGCAAGGCTTCGTCGGTGCGGCCGGTGCGGCGCAGCGGGGTCGCAGCCGCACGGGCGGCGGCGGCGAGCACCACCGGGTTGCCGGAGCGGCGGGCGGCCGCGCCGGCTTGTTTCGCATAGACACCGGCGGCCGCGGTACGGCCCTGCTTGACGGCGAGCTGGGAGGCAAGCACCCACACATCGGCCGCCCGGACGGCACCGGCTGTGCTCTGCTCGATGCTGGGCTCGGCGGCGGCCAGGAGCGAGGGCAGCGTCTCGTCAAGCCGCGTATAGGCGCTGGCGGTGAACAGTCGGCGGGCCGCGGCGACGTCGGCGGCGGACAGCCGCGGCGCCGGAGCTGCCACTGCCGACACCGGGGCGGTGAAGAAGCCGGTCCCCAGGGCGACTCCCGCTGCCAGCATGCTCCGTCGCTTCACACCGGACCCCTCTCGTCCTTTGTCGCCGTCGACGGCCGACCGCGGCGTCGTCATGACGCTACGGCCAGCGAGACGGTCCGAGAAGGGCGCACGAGTCGGCCGTGCGCGCCCCGTCGAGCCTGTGCGGGGATGGGCGGGGCCAGCCGTGACTAGTCGGTCGGCTCCTCATTGAGCGCTCGCCGCGTCCGGGGCCGAGACCTACTCGGGCAGCAGGATCACGGCAGCGAGGGCTTCGGAAGTGAGGGGAATCTGTTCGAGGAGGCACTCGCCGCGGTCGTCCTTCCCCCGCGGTGTCCCACGGGCCGGCACTGTCGACTCCGGACCTATTGTTCCGGGATTCCGCGACTCGCTGGCCGCCCGGGGGCCGCACCTGCATGCTCGTCGGCAATCACATTTCCGGGGAGGCAACCAGTGCTGCAGATCGACCAGCGTGAAGCGCTCGCACGCTACGAGCAGGAACTTGTCGAGGAGCAGCGCCGCCGGAAGGAGAGGGAACGGGAGCTGTGGGAGCGGATCACCGCCGCGACGCCGTTCGACCTGACTGTGCGGACGGACACCCACTCCAATCTGGACGCCCCCCTTCGGCACGCCGCAGCAGCCATCGACCTGCTCACCGGCGCCCGCCGACAGCACCCGGCCGGGCGGGCGCTCTGCGAAGGCATCACCCACACGAACCTCATGGCCCTGAGCGAACCCGTCGACGCCCACGCGACGTGCCACCGCTGCGTCCACGCCGCAGCGGTGGCCCGACCCTCCGACGGGCCCGAACCACCGACCAAGAAGGAGCGCCAGGAGCTCGAGAGAGTCGAGGCCGGAGCCGTGTTCACCGTCGAGCACCCCCAGGGGCGCGAGATACGGGACACCAGCGAGCAGAGCCGGAGCCCCGGCGGAGACTATGGTCGGAAGGTGACCGCCGTGATGAAGCGGTTGCACGCCCGAGGCTGGGTCATGAGTGACGCCGAGACAACCGATTCCCCGTGGGGCGGCCGCGGTTGGCGGTGGAACCTGACGAGTCTCGGAGCTGCCGCACTCGCCATCCCCGCCGTGCCTCGGTGGGTGGAAGCTGCGCCGAGCGCGCCCACCGCAGCATGAGGTTCCCATACCCCGCTGACACGCGGGTCGGGTGGCGGTCGACGAGCTCGAGGACGATGCTGCGGATCGCGGGATGGTCCCGTACTTCTCCCGGGTCGGCCAGCCTGGTATGCGACCAGCAGGCTGCGAGCGGTCTACTCGCGCCGGCCCAGCGCGGTGATGCGACAGGCAGCAGCTCGAACAGCAGTTAGCAGCTTGCGGCACAGGGCGGTGGCCGGCGCGGCGGTTACGGCGCTCGCGCCGGGCCACACCGGCTTCCGCATCTGGGTGCGTGCCAAGCGCCCCGTAGAGTGCCGACGTGACTCCCAACGTGTCCCGTATCCAGCGCCTGGCTGGATTCTTGGAAGACGAGTGCCGCCGACGTGGGGTTGACCTTGTTCCCGGACAGGCCGGTCACGTGCTGCGCCATCAGGCCCGGGTGGTGGCTGCCGCACTGCACATCAGCGAATCGTGGGCCCTGCGTTCCTACCTTGATGAGGACGCGGTGCGGGGGCTGGCGGCGAATCTGGTCCGTGAGGTGAATGCCGCTCGCCCTGTACGGGAGCTGGTGCTGGACGTCTTGGCGAAGGTCGGCGGCTGGGCGAGGGACGATCGCCGGGCACGCGATTGCGCCCACCCGCAGAGGCCGGCGGAGGGCCCTGAACTGGGACCGGCGATCGTCGCGGACCTGCGGGCACTGGCGTCGGTGGCGGCACAGCAGATGGCGTGGGATCTGTACACGGACGCCGTGCGCCTCGGAGACCAGCCCTACGCCTACTACGCCGACGAGCGGGACGGTGTGCTTCTGCGGCTGCCGCGGGTGTGCGACGGGATGGATGCCAGCTGGCGGCTGCGGTTCGCCGGGATTCTTGAGCAGGTGGCCCAGCAGCTTCGAGCCGGCACCGAATTCGTCCCGGTCTGCCACGCCTCGACGGTGGCGCTCGCTCTCGCGGTGTCCGCGGCTCCCGAGCTGATGGACGACATGGTCGACTCGGAGGCTGCGGAGTCCGTAGGGCTTGGCGAAGGTTGGTCACCTCGGAGTGCGGACCTGCAGATCGGTAGAGCGCTGAGGGCGATCGCCTGGAACAGTCCGGCGTTGATCGCCTACGACCCGGAGATGACCTACAGCCTGGAGCCCTCCACCGATGGCATTCACGGCCGCGATGACCTTCGCCCCGAGGCCTGGTTCACGCCGTTCACCGATCTCGTGCCGGGGCCGCCATCACCTCCTGATTGGGTGGTCGATGTCCTGGACGGCGGGCTTCCTGCCCGCGAAGACCCGCCGCCTTTCGGCGCAGACGAGGCGGAGCGTGCGGTGCTGGCCGACCTGGCGACCGGCATCGTCGAGCGGGAGGCCGCATGGGGGCGCCACTGCGACAACGCCGGTGGCGTGGAGGAGGAACCGGTAGAAGCCGTCGTCCTGCTGCGCCCACAGCAGCTGGATTACATGACGCGGAAGAGGGCCCGGTCGGAACAGCAGGCTCTGATTGTCGAGCAGAACGGGCGGCTCGTGGAGTCTGCCGCCGTGCGCTACCAGGTCGAGCACGACCTGGACGACGACCGCGACATGTTCGACCCGCTGTGGTCGCCTGCGGAGCAGGACGCGGCACCGCTGTGGGCGATCACGCTCACGCTGGAGGACTTCTCCGGCACGGCAGCGCTGCTGGAGCGGCTGCCGCGCCAGTGCCTCGGCAGCCCGTATGACGGCGGAAACGACTGGCAGTTCGCTTCCTCCGCCCAGATGGCCGACCGGATCGCGGGCGCCGCCTTCTCCCGGCCGGTCGAAGGCGTCATCGTGCACGCGCCGGTGAGTCACGGAGACAACATCCACGCGGCGCAGGCCTGGGGGTTGGTCGTCACCCGCGGCGGCCACACCTTCTGCACAGCCTGCGCTCCGGGGGAAGTCGAGGCGGCCCATCGCGGCCTGATCACCGCGCTGACGCACGCACTGCCGCGGTCCTGAGGGGCACGAGTTGCGTTCGGCGCAATTCGCGCCGTCGCGTTGCATCACTTCTGGCGCCCGCGGCCGTACGACGCGCCACGGGTTCGCCCCGGTCCAGGAGTCGCCGTACGGGGCGTGTGCCCGAGCCGCTTAGCCCGCGGCGCCCGGTGCTGTCAACTCCTCTTTTTCTTGCGGCAGTCGGCGCTCTACGCTCGCGAGGTGACGTATATGACCTGGTCGGACCTGCTGCGGCGGGGAACGGCGGACCCCACCTTGACGTTCGCCCGCGCCAAGTGGACGCAGGCGGGCAAATTCGTGTGGGTACAACCCCGGGCCACGGTCACGGCCCCGACCGGGGGCCAGTACCCGCTCTGCGCCACCGTGTACTTCAAGGACGTCGACGACGTCGTCAAGCCGTACTTTCCGAGCATGGACGGGATGACCGAGGCCGACGACTGGTATGTGGGGGTCTCCGGCCGGCCGCCCGAGTAGCCCCTCAAGCCGCCTGCCCCTCACCGGTGCCGCGCGAGCAAGACGCCAAAGGGCCGGACAGCACGGGTCACGTCTCACTAGTCTCGAAGGATGGTTCTCCACCAGCCCGAGCCCTTGTGGTGCTGCCCGCTGGGCCTGGTCATGGGGGCGGCGTACGAGCGTGCGCGGGCCCGCTACGACGCCGCGGAACAGGCCGGGCGCGACCAGGACGTTCAGGCGGCTTATGCCGCCATGCTGGTCGCCTTGGTTAACTGGTGCGAGCACCAGATCGACGCGCACGACACGGACCCCGGGCCCGTCGAGCAGTGCCCGGACTGCACGCGCTTCGAGGAGGCCGCGCCCGTACAGACGGGATCTGCTGAGTCGCCGATGACTGCGGAGGAGTGGGCGTACGAGCGCCGCGTGCACCAGATCGCGCACCGCCTCGGCCCCCGGGTCGTGACGCCCGTGGGGACCGTCGCCACCGAGCCACCGGGGTCTGCGGCGCTGCGGCGGCACAGCCGGAGGTGAGTGAGTTGTCGACGGCAGCGTGAAACGGGACGGGGAACCCTGGCCGTAATGCCCCAGTCCCTTCGCCATGGTCCGCCCGGTATTCGCCTAGTCTGCCTGGCGGCCATTCACCCGTTCGGGTGTATTCGCCGGTGGAGTGCCGGTCGACGGTGGGCCCTGCGCCCTCATTGTGCCCGCGGCCAAGGCGCGCCACAGGAGGATCAGGAAGGACTCGCCTCTGCTGTAAGGGCGGGGCGTTCGTCGTATTCTCGGCTGCCCGTCGGGGTGAGCTGCACGAGGGTCCGGTCTGGATTCATGGCCAGGAGTCCTAGGTAGGCGTAGTCCAGCAGGACCCACGAGACCACCTCGTCGAATTCGATTCGCTCATCGGCGCGCTCCCCGCTGCCCTGGGTCTGCTCGATGGCGCTGGTGCCAGGTGTGGTCGTGTTCCAGAGCATGCCGGCCAGTTCGGAGACGACGAGGGACGTCTGCCGGTTGCGGGACAGTTCTGTCCACAGGGCGGCGAGGCGAACACGTCCGAGATCGGGGTGTTCGGCTTCAGGGGCTAGCGCTGCTTGAGCGGAGTGGTGGGCGTTCGCTACGAGGAGGCGGCGGACACCTTCCGCAGTAGCTGCTTGCTGAGCGTACTTTTTGACCGGGATCAGGCGGCCCCGCTGGGTGCGCAGCAGCCCGGCGTCCACGGCCTCGGTCAGCAGGCTCTGAACGCCGGGGAGGTTGCGTGAGGAGGAGAGGCGACGCTGGCCGGCACCCCCATGTAGGTCGTCGCCGGTTCCGAGCAGTTTCACGAGTTCGAGGCCGTCAGCCACGCGGAGCTGGCCGGTGGTGGTCAGAGTGCGTCCGTTGCCGACCCATTGAACGAGCCGGTGGATGGCCGTGGCCCACGGAGAGATGTCGCCTTCGGTCACCGCGCTCATGATTTCCTCTCGCTGCTGGAGTCGTGCGTACGCGACTCGTTGATCTCGTTGGTCAGGTTGCCTGTTACGTTGAGCGCAATTCGCGGGCGGCGCGGCGAGGTTGCTTTCAGGGCAGTCTCGGCGGTCTTGCCGTGAGCGCCACTGCGGGGTCGGGCTCGGCGAACTGGAAATTCTGTACATCGTTCGGGATTTCCAGCCGGTGCCGTGCGACCGGGGCGCCGGTCAGCGGGGCACCGTGAACGGCTGGGCCGGAAGAAGCGGGCGCTGGTAGGCGGTGGGAAGGGCGGTGGCCTTCTCGGCGAGATCGTGGCGGCTGAAGCTGCGTTCGCCTTGCCCGAACCCGGAGGGGTCCAGACCGACGACAAGATCGTCGCCCTCGCAGCGGACGATGGTGCCGCGGTCGTGTCCGAGGACCAGACGGGTCCCGACGTCCCACTGGTCCGGTGCGGGCCGGCGGGCCGCCGCGTCGGTACGCAGGCGGGTGCCGGTGGTGATCGGGCGGTGAAGGTCGGTGGTCAGGTCGCCCCACCACAGCAGGTGCTGGATCACGGCCCGCACCATGGGCTGGGGCATCTTTTCGTGGGTGAGGCTCTTCTCGACTGCGTGGATGGGCAATTCCGCGTCGGCGCACAGGGAGAGGGTGGGTTCGATCAAAGCCTGCTGGACCGGGTGCATGGGCCGGCAGAAGCCCCCCAGGGCCTTGATGTTGGTGTAGTGCTGTGCGTCCTTGGGGCCCGTCCACCACTCGTAGGTCCAGCCCCGGGCGTTGACGACTTCCTCGGCCCAGTCCAGCACCCGCTCCGAGGGGCACAGCTCGCCGGCCGTCGGAGAGCTGTCGATGAGGGTGATCGTGCCGTCGCTGCTGATCAGCATCAGGTCGGGAATGTAGCCCGCTTTGCCGGGGCCTTGTTCGGCGCGGAGTTTGAACGGCTGGCCGATCATGGACCGCACGGTGGGGTCGAAGTCCGCCAGTTCCATGCGTTCCCAGATACCGTCCGTGGCCACCGGATTCTGGCCGGTGCTGATCGCGGCATAGATCCCGAGGTCGAGTTGCTCGCCGCGGTAGGTGAGGTGGCGCCGCCAGGGTTGTGCGCGGACCAGGTCGTGGACGTCGACGTCGGTGACGGGCATCCACTGTGCCGGTCGCCCTTCCTCGAACCGCAGTCCGATCTCTACGCCATCGAGCAGTTGGTGGGCCCTCGTTCGTGTCACCGTTTCATGCTGGCAGAGCCGGTTTTGCGCTGCGTGGTGCTTTGCCGAATCCACGGTGCAGGGCTCTGCCCTTTCTCGGCCTACGCACGCAGAAGGTGCTTTCAGCGGCCCTAGAATCCGGGCATGAACGCCGAGACCGCCCACACCATCAATCCGTCGGCCGAGGAGGCGTGGCGCCTGGTCGGCCACTACCTGCACCGGCTGTCGCATGAGCTCCCCGAGCAGTGGCGGCTACGCGATCATGAGGCGTCGCAGTGCCGCGAGCGGGTGTGGTCGCTGCCCACCGAGAACGGGAACGACGCGCAGGTCGCGTTGTGGCTGCGGCTGTCCGACACCGAGGTGCCCTGTGACGATCCCGGGTGCGCGGCGCGCGAGATGTACCTGACGAGCGACGGCAGCGACAGTGTGCCGACGTCCGGCCCGCTGCCAGCGTTCGCCCGGCGCGACGGATTCGGCTACTTCGAGTACCGCACGCATCCGCACCACAACGGGTGGGCCTGCAACATCGACCCGGTCTCGGTGACATGGATGTCGACGGCGCTGGCCCTGTACGGCGGGTACATGCGCATCAACTGGTTCGACATGGGCGGCGCGGACTCGATGGCAGCGGGGCACTCCCTGTGGGAGGTCTCCGCCCACCAGGTCCGTGAGATCAGCCGCTGGACGGCCATCGCCGGGCCCGACGGCGTCCACGACGAGGGGCCGACCAACCCGGGCACCACGCCCGTCCTCCCACTCCCGCCCGAGGTCGAAGTCAAGCTCAAGGCAGCCGCGGAAGCCCGCCGCTGACGCGTCCCCGGCGGGCGGGAGCGGGCATGTCGAATGGGAGATGCGCGACATCCGGCCTGAGGTGGTGTTCCCGGCCGCGGTGGCGACCGCGGATTTGCGAGACCCGCGATTCGCCACTGCCGTCCCCGCGACCGTGGCGGAGGCGCTCGTCCATGCCCGCCTGACGAGCGAACATGCGGTCACCTACGCCGAGCGCGGGCCACAGACGAGGTCCGGTGGGAGAACGAGCGCCCTCTGGCAGTCAGCACGCCCACTACACCGCGGCGCGTGCTCGCGGGCATGTGCGCGGACAGCGCTCGTGAGCATGTGCAACCCGGCCGCAGAGCCTGGTGCTGCGATGGATACTGCCGGGGTGCTGAACGATCTGAAGAGCGCCCTGGCCGCGCTGGAGGCCCACCGACCTGGCTCTCTGCTCGGCCTGCGCGAGACGCAGTGGCTCGACGCGAAGAGCGGCCCGTACCAGCTGGCGGACCCCAGGGCGGTCGAGGAGCTCACGAAGGACGTCTCGGCGTTCGCCAACGGGGGCGGCGGGGTCATCATCGTCGGCATCGCCACCCGCCTCGAGCACGACGAAGAGGTCCTGGACCACATCGTCGGCCTCGACCCGACCGCGGTGAACGTGGACCAGATCCGCAAGCTGATCCGCCAGCGGATCACCCCCGCTCCCCGCGGCGTGCGCGTCGGATGGTCTGGTGCCGACGGCGAGCGGGTGCTGTTCATCGAGGTCCCCGCGCAGGCTGCCGACACGCTCTTCGTCCTGCCGGCCCCGGTGGGAAAACCCGGTGCACCGCGCCAGGACACCGTCGCGGTGCCGATGCGGGACGGCGACAGCACGCACTGGCTGCCCCGGGCCGAGATTCAGCAGCTGCTCTCCGCCGGCATCCGCGCCTCAGGCATGCCCACCGCCCAAGCCCTCACCGAGCTTGTACGGCAGGCCGTTTCCGAAGCCGGACCCGGTGCTGGGCTGCGCGTCGGCCAAGGGCTGCCCGACCGTGAGCGGGAGATGAGGGCGGCCTACGAGCAGCTCGCCGACGCGGGGCTGGGGGAGCCGACCGGGGAGGCGTGGGCGCAGGGCGCGGCCGCGCTGCAGGATCTGCGGCACGAGGTCGACGGCGAACCAGGCTGGGTGCTGTGCCTGGTGCCGGGGCGTCCCCCGGTCGCCGTCGCCGAGCCGGTCTGGCAGGCGATCGTCGAAACCGGCCGGCGGGCTCCCGGCGGTCAGGATCCGCTTGCGGCCGTCGGCTTCCCCCGCGCTCCCGCGGGCACGAACGCTCCGTGGGTGATCCCGGCCGACGCCCTGCGCGTGGACCTCGACGGCGGAGCGTGGGGTCCGGGCCTCTTGGCGTGCTCGGGGCGTGGCGTGTGGCGGTGGCAGCCACTCCCCCGCTTCAGCCTGAACCAGGGCCGCTCTGCCGACATCGGCACTGCCGGCCAGACGCCGGCGCTACGCCTGCGGGCGCTGGTGAACCTGCCCTGGGCCGAGGTGAGCACGCTGGAGATCAGCAAGTCCCGGCGTACGCAGCTGGAGCAGATGCTTCCGCACAGTGCGCTGGCGGGTGCGGTGACCCTGCTGTCCCGCCGTCGGGGCGCCGAGCTGCCCGCCGCTCTCTGGGAGCGGGGGCCTTTCGGCAACTCGGGCCGGTCGGCCGGATACACGTGCTCGATCGCCGGGCCCGACGGCGGCGCGGCTGTGAAGGCCTCCGTCATGCTCGCGCTGCCCACCACGATGGAGTCCACCGTCGTCGCCTGCGCGGACGTCCTGATCGAGAGCGCGGAGGCGTGGGCGGCCGCCATCGGACCCGGATGGGACACGCAGTTGGGTCTCGACGAGATCCAGGCCGTGCTGCTCGCCGCATGGGAGACGGCCGCCGAGCTGCTGCCCGAGGCCGTGGGCGACCCGGCCGCGCTGTCGTGGGCCGCCCCTCCCACGACCGAGCTGCGGATCACGTGCGAACAGCCCGATGACAACGGCGTCCGGCCAGCCCTGGACACGCTCGTCGACCTGAAGCCGCTCGGTCCGAACGACGGCGGCTCCAGGTCGCAGCTGGCCGTCGCCATCACCGCGGCGCCGGCCATGGACCGCGCCGAGCGGCAGCGTCTGCTGCGGGAGGCACTGGTGCACATGGCCCACGCGTTCGGGTACGTCGACGCCGAGGTGGATCTGCTGTAGAGAGGAAGCCTCGGCCTGGTCTGCCAAGGGTTGTGGCGGATCCGTCCGTCGAATCAGCTGGCTGGGCCGGCCAGCCACAGCACCGGGGCGCGGCCGGTGTCCTGGGCCTTGGCGGGCGGCCAGTCGGCCGCGGGCTCGGCTCCGGCCACGACGGCCGCGTCGAACGGTGTCGTGCGATCGGAGGCCAACCAGTCGGCCGCCGCCACCCAGAAGGCGTTCTTCTGCGCGACCAACCGAGCCGCCTCGTCGACGGCACTGCCCGGTGAAATGTCCGGGAGCGTCTCCGTGCCGAGGACCGTGTCGATCCCTGCCTGGACAGACAGCACGGTTCGTCGGGCGGCCTCCGTCACGGTGCCGCCTTCCAAATGCAGGGGCTGGACGGGGATTCGGTCGAGGGCGGCGGTGGGGGCGACGTCCGGGGCGATGCGCAATTCGGCGCGCTGCTCTCGTTCGTCCCACTCGAGGTGGAGGAAGGCGCCCAAGGCGCCGTTGGGTGCCTCGGAGACGACGTAGAGGCCGTGGAGGGGCCAGCGCTGGGGCAGATCTGCGGGCATCCGGTCGCCCGCCTTCCTCAGCTCGAGGATCGTGGCGTCGTGGATGTTGACCATGTGGCGTCCTGCGGCTCGCCATGCTCCGATCGCTTGCAGTCTGGCTGCATCGCCTGCGGCCAGAGCGGCGAGTCCCGGTCCGGTGGCGCCGGGGGCTCGGGTGGTGCGGTGGGGGTAGTGGTCGGTAAGGACCTGCTGAACGTGGGTCACAGGGAGCCAGCACCAGGTCGGGATGGTGTCGCCGACGGTGTCGCGCGCCTGGTCCAGGCGGTCGAAGACGCCGGGGAACTGTCGCTCGGCCTGCCTCTCGAGCTTTTCCAGCCGTGATGCGGCGGCCCGGTACATTTTGGGCACCCATCGGAACTGTTCGGCCAGTTCGCCGTCTCGGCGCTTGGCAAAGTTCTTGGCGTAGGTGTCGCGATCCATCACTGCCCTCGTGCTCGTGGCTGGGCGACGCCGACAACTGCGCCGCCCCGCCACTGTGCCGTACGCCGCTGACACTGGTGGTGGCTTTCCGCCAGGTCGCGGCTGTCAGCCGGAGGCCGGGTATTCGGCTCGCAGGTCGGCGATCAGCTGGGCTCGTTGCACGGGGAGCGGGTGCTCGAACCCGCGCCGCCCTCGGGCTGGGCCGAACTGCGCGACAGGGCCGATCAGGAGGCTGCCCGGCTGGACCAGGAGGCAATGCGGCGGCGGGCGGATCATCCAGTGCCGGTCCCTGCGGTTGCTGGGGATAGCGGCCGGCACTCCGTCGTGGTGGATGATTCCCCGCCCGCAGAGGTCACAGCGACGGTGACTTCCTAGGATGAACGGATGACTCGCTTCAGCGTGGACCTCCCGGTCCCCTCGATCGACGGCGAGTGGGCTCCTGAAGCGGCAGCCGCTCTGGTCGGCACACGGTGGCCTCTCAAGGCAACCCTCGTCGAAGGCCAGGTGGTGAGCATCCCCGCGCGCGTGGTCGCTGCGCAGACGTCCCCGGACGGAGTGACGATGCGGCTGGACCTGGAGACGGATGTCTTGATGGAGGGCAACTTCTCCGTCAGCAACATCAGCGTGGACGACGACTGACGCTGCCGTGCCCCCGTCCTTTGAGCCACGTGGCACCGGGCGGCGCACATGCCGCGCAGTCTTCCTCTCCGGTACGAGCGCGCCGTAGGCGGTCGGAGCCCGGTACGTGGGCTGGCTCCGGCAGGGCTATCCCGCGTGCGGGGCCGCACGTTGGCGCGGTCCGGCGCCAGGGGGTCTGTTCGTTCGGGTGACGCTTGTGGCACCACGGCGCGGGCAGGCGACGTCTGACCGTAGGGTGCCTTGCATGCCCGACCTGACCGAACAGCAGACGAGTGAGCTGAGGGCGGCTGCCGCGGCCGCGGCCGTGCTCCCGTCCCAGCAGGCGGTGATTCCGGTGGTGTGCCGGATGGCCTCCGTGGACCCGGTGACCGGGCGGAAGGAGAACACCGCGTCGCTGCTGAAGCTCGTGCGGGGCGGTGAGGCGGACATGCGGGCCGCATTCGAGGTGGCCGGCCGGATGCTGGCCGGTGATGCCCGGCCTGATGGTCAGGTCGTACCCGTCGGAAGTGCCGCCGGTGATCCGATGATGACGCTGGCGTGCGACGTCATCCGGATGGGCATGCGCGGGGAGCCGGAGCGTGCATGGGCCCAACTCGAGCAGCAGCATCCCGCCCGGCGGGCGGCGGTCTTCTCCATTCTGATCTCCTTCCTCAACTACCACTTCGCCGGGCTCGACCCGCTCGCCCTGGCGGCTGCGGAGTAGGTCTTGCCGTGCGCGCGGCCGGCTCGGTCCGGGGATCCGCCGGGCGGACGCATGCCCGTGCGGGGCGGCCGAGGGTCGGCTGTGCTGAGGCTGTGGACTTTCCGGTGCAGGTGGCTGAGGCGGAGATGGCGAGCGAGCTGCCCGCCGGGGCGGGCTGGGCGTTCGAGTGGAAGTTCGACGGTGACCGGGTGGTCTTGTGGCGCGGGGCTTCGGGGGTGCGGTTGCAGTCGCGCAGCGGGCGGGATGTGACGGCGGCGTGGCCGGATCTGGCGGCGGCCGGGATGGCTCTGCGGCCGGGCACGGTGCTGGACGGCGAGTGTGTGATCTGGCGGGGCGGCCGGGTGGATTTCGGTGCGGTGCGCTCGCGGGCGTCGTCCTCGCCTGCGCGGGCGGCCGAGCTGGCCGAGCGGCTGCCGGCGTCGCTGCCGGTCTGGGACGTCCTGATGCATCCGGAGCTCGGGGACGTGCGGGGGCGGCCGTGGCGGGAGCGGCGGGCGCTGCTGGTGGATCTGGTGGCGGAGCTGGACGGGCCGCCGATCCAGGCCGTGCCGGTGACCGAGGACGCGTCCACGGCGCGGGAGTGGATCACCGCGCTGCAGCCACGCGGCATCGAGGGCGTGGTGTGTAAGCGGGTGGGATCGCCGTACCGGCCGGGCCGGATCTGGGTCAAGGTCCGGGCCGCGGTGCCGGCGGACGCGGTGATCGTCGGGTATGCGGGGCCGGTGACGCGGCCGCGGACGGTCGCACTGCGGCTGCCGAGCGGCGCGGTGCGGTTCTCGCGGCCGCTGACGGCGGCGTTGTCGGCCGAGGTCGCCGCGCACGTCCGGCGGACGGGCGGGGCGCGCGGCCGCCGGGTTCTCGACGGGGTGCCCTACAGCGGGTGCGCGGAACTCGCCGCTGAAGTGGAGGCGGGCACCACACGGCATCCGACGGTGACGGTGCGCCGGGTCCGCCCCGACCTCCTGTGACGCGCCCCGCGTGAGATTTGGCCCCGAAATCGAACACCTGATCTACTGAGGGGCATGCGCAACCAGCCGATCCCTGATGATCTTGTACGTACTCAGGTGGAGTGGATGTGCGCGTATCAGGCACTTGCGCACGGCGAGGGGTCCTACGCCGCGCTGCGGCGCCGGCTGGTCACGCTGTCCGCGCGCGTGGACGCGCATCCGTACTGGGAGGGCCGCACTCCTCCCGCGGGCGCTCGTGCGCAGGTGCGCCGGCTGGCCCGTGAGCGGGTGAGCCCGCCGGACGGGTTCCGGTCGTGAGGCGACGAGGACTGCCGGGGCGGCGCCGCTGTCGGTGCCGCGGGGTTGCCGGCGCTGATCCGCGTGAGACGTCTGGCCTGACCTGGAGCATTCGTCCGCTGCGTCGCCTCGGCCGGGGTGCTTGCGTCCGGGCTGTCGAGCTGGCGGGTTCAGCGGGTTCGGGCTCGGCCGAAGAGCAGCCGGTCGGTGGCGAGTGTGGCGTCCAGGTAGGCGTCGATCCGCGCGGCGTCGGCGGTCTGCGGCAGCGGATCCAGTCCCAGAAGCAGGACCGCCTCTGCGTTGCGTGCGACCAGTTCGGTCCAGGGCCGGCGGGTGGACAGCCGGAGCCGGCGGGAGACCCCGGGCACGTGCAGCAGCACCTGGTCGCCGACGATCTGCAGGCAGCGCTCCAGTTCCGGAACGACCTCCCGGGCGCCGGTCAGGCCTCCCAGGCTGGCGGACAGCCGCCGCATCCCGGCCTCGGCCGTCTCGGCGGTGCCCGAGCCGGTCAGGGCGGGAGCGCGGGTGATCAGGATGTGCGCGGTCTCATGCCCGTCCGGGCGGGTGTCGGCCCAGGTCCAGGTGGCAAGGGACACCAGCAGCCGCAGATCAGGGGCGGGCGGCGTGAGCAGGACTGTCATGCTGTCGTGCCTCCCGCGGCCTTGAAGCAGCACCAGACGATCTTTCCGGTCGGGGTGCGGTCCTGAACTCCCCAGCCGTCGGCGAGCGCGGCCACGAGGATCAGGCCGCGTCCGGAGGTGTCGGTGTCGGCGGCCTGCCGGGCCTTGGGGTGCCGGCGGCGGCTGTCGTGTACTTCCATGCGCACGGTTTCCTCCTGGGCGTCGAGCCTGACCAGGAAGCCGTGTCCGGGAACGGTGCCGTGGACCATGGCGTTGGTGGCGAGCTCGGAGACGCAGAGCCGGATGTCTTCGACACGGTCCGGCAGGCCCCAGTCGGTCAGGGCCTCGGAGGTGAAGGATCTTGCCAGGCTGATCGACTCGGGGCGGGCCTCGAAGAATTGTTGGGTCGTCAGGGCCATCGTGGTCCTCGTGACTCGGCGTCCAGGACGCGGGTGGTGCCAGGTTGGCGGTGGCGGACGGGACCGGTGCGGGCGGCGGCGTGGTGGGTGGTCCGGGGCTTGCGGACCAGCAGCAGCCGTGAGCCGGCCGCCTCGATCCGGCGCCTGCGTTCGGCGGCTATGGCCTTCGGTCCCAGGTGCGACATGGCCGGGGCGATCACGCCGTAGACGTCCGGCAGCGCGAGCACGTCCAGCAGCCCGGTGAACGCCGCCGACGCGGCGCCCGCCGCCGTGTCCCGGTCGGTGAAGACGCCCGACAGCTGCAGTTCGTGGCTGCGGCAGTACTCGGCGAGCGAGCCCACCAGTGCCTCCTGCCGTGCCGGGGAGACCCGCACCAGCCGCAGAAGGCCGTACACGACCGGGCCGTTGACCTGGCGCTGCTCGGTGAGGGGTTCCATGCTGGGGACCATCCAGAAGGCTCGACAGAGAAGTGACGCTCTGAGCGTGGCCGCTGTCCAACTCGTCGCCAACCACCCGTCGTTCTACTTCCGTTCCACTTCCGTCCCGCCGGCTGCACGGACCGTGCTTCGATGACGGGTGGAAGGGAGTGACGACGCGTGGCGACGGTGCACCACTGGACCGGCCTGGAGGCCAAGGCCCTGCGGGGCGCTCTGCGCCTGAGCGTGCGGGCCTTCGCCATGCAGCTCGGCCTGGCCGTCGCGACCGTGTCCAAGTGGGAGAGCAAGCTCGCCGACACCGCGCCCCGTCCCGACACCCAGGCCATCCTGGACACCGCCCTCAGCCGCGCGGACGCCGCCGTCCACCTGCGCTTCGAGACGATCCTGTCCGAGATGACCAGCACCGGGCCGAGCGCCGGCCGGCCTCGCGTCACCGCTTCTGGTCCCAGAGCCTGGGAGTACGAGAGCTGGGCCGACGACCTCGACCGCGTCGTGGTCGCCCTGTCCCGGCAGAACTTCACCTTCGCCGACAGCCTCCTGAACCGGTGGCTCACCCGGTTCCAGGCGTCCGAGCTGGACGAGAAGGGCCTGTATCTCTTCGCCCGGTCCACCGCTCTGCTCGGCGACCTCAAACGCGACCAGGGCGCCGTCCTCGGCCCGCTCTCCGCCCGCCGCTCCTACGCCGACGCCCGCGCCATCTTCTCCCAGCTCGACATCCCCCGCCGCGTCGCCCAGCTCGACCTGTCCCTCGCGGTCGTCACCGAGATGTCCGGCAAGCTGGAGCTCGCCGCCCGCCACTACGAAACCCTCGCCGTCGACGACCGGCTCTCCCGCCGCGACCGCGCCCGCGCGAGGCTGTGGGTGGGCACCTCACTGAGCAAGGACGGCCAGCACGACTACGCGACCCGCGTCATGCAGGCCGCCACCCGCGACTTCGAAGACCTGACCGAACCGGACGACTGGTCGGTCGCCCACCAGAAACTCGCCCTGGCCCGCCGCGGCGCCGGCGACCTCACCCAGGCCCTGCACTTCATCGACATCGCCCGCAGCAGCGGCACCACCGAGTCACCGATGCAACGCGTGCGACTGGACACCGCCCATGGCCACATCCTGCTCTCCGATCCGGCGACCCGGGATGATGGACACCTCGTCCTCGACCAGGCCGCCAGGCAGGCCGCGCAGTACGGACTCGTGCACCAACTGCGCAGCATCGAGGGCATCAGGGCCATGAGCGAGGGGCCAACCGGCCCCCGGCAACGGTGACCAGGGAGAACACACGCGTGAGCAACGACCAGCAGGCCATCACCGAGGACCAGTGGCGCCGGGCCAAGCTGATCTGGGACTACCACCAGATGCACCACGAGCTGCGGCCCGCCGACGCGGCGATCGGACTGGGCAGCCACGACCTCGGCGTCGCCACGCACTCCGCCGAGCTGTACCGCGCCGGTCTCTTCCCCACCCTGGTGTTCACCGGCGGCAACAGCCCCACCACCGCCAACGTCTTCCCCCGCGGCGAGGCCGTCCACTTCCGCGAGCACGCCATCGAGCTCGGCGTCCCCGCCGAGGCGATCCTGCTCGAGCCGAACGCGGCGAACACCGGGCAGAACATCACCCTCTCCCGCGAGGTCCTCGCCGCCGCCGGCATCCGCCCCGCAACGGTGCTGCTGGTCTCCAAGCCCTACATGGAACGACGGTCGTTCGCGACCGCCCGCAAGCTGTGGCCCGACGTCGACATCCGGTGCGCGTCGGAGCCGCTGGAGTTCGACGACTACCTGAAGTCCATCGGCGACGAGAAGCTCGTGCTGGACATGCTCGTCGGCGACCTCCAGCGGGTCATCGAGTACCCGAAGCGCGGCTTCGCCATCGCCCAGGAGGTCCCGGAGGACGTGCATGCCGCGTACGAGTCCCTCATCCGCCACGGCTTCACCAGCCGCCTCATCTCGTGAGCTGCCCGCGCTGGGCGGGCTGTGCGCGATCCATCAGCCGAACATCTTTCCCCGGCTGAGCACGCTGGCCAAGCTGTTCGCGGCGGATACCTGGATCGCCCTGGACGACGTCCAGTTCACCCGCCGCGACTACCAGCACCGGGCCCGTCTCGCCGACCTCGACGACCCGGCCCGCCAGCGCTGGCTGACCATCCCCACCCGCCTGCCCAGCGGCCGCTCCACCCTCATCCGGGACGCGCTGATCGACGATCCAGTTCTCGCACGCCGCAGGACCGAAGGCCTACTGCGCCAGCACTACGGGAACAGCCCCCACTGGCCGGCCCTCGCCCAGGCCCTGGACCCGGTGCTGGGCGCCTTCGCCACCGAACGGACCGCGGACGTCGCCGAGACGTCCACCCGTCTCCTGCTTGACCTGCTCGGCTGGCGCGGGCAGATCCTGACCAGCAGCGATCTGCCCGCCCGGCCGGGCCGCTCCCAGCGGCTCGCCGACCTGGCCGCCGCGACCGGTGCCCGCACGTACCTGTGCGGGACGGGCGGCATGACCTACCTCGACCCCGCGCCGTTCGAGGCACAGGACATCGCCGTCCTCCCGTTCCGGCCGCCGGCGACCGGGATCTGGTCCACCGGCCGACGGGTCAGCGCCCTGTGGGCGCTGGCGGCGCTCGGTCCGCAGGCCGTGGCCGCCCGCTGCCGCGCACTCGCCGCGGCGCCCGACCATGCTGGAGGCCTGACCCGGCCGCTCCCCTGATCCGAGGCGCGCGGTCCGAGGTGCCGGAGCGTCACCGGCCCCGTCTTTCGCCTGATCCTGCCGGGGCGGCGTGGTGCCGGGCCGCAGCGGCGGTGATCACCAGCCGTCCGCCGGATGCCGGGATGCGGCCGAGTGCGCAGAGGAGCGCAGCCTTGCCGATGCCGCCGCCGAGGGCGTTCACGCAGCGAGGTCTGCGGGCGCGGGCGTCGGGCGGGCCGGACTCCTTCAGCTCGGCAGCGGAGCTGTCCCTCACTCCGTCTCGGGGAGGAGCCTGGTTCCCCCCGCAAACATGACGTTGAGCAGCCGTTTGCCCTCAAGTCCAGCAGCCGAGATCGCCTCTTGTTCTGCATGGTCCAGATCGGCATACGGAACGTGGTCACGGACGACCACGATCTGAGGGTCCAGCCCTTCAAGGCGGAGTTCGTCCAGCCACTCCCGTATGCGTGGGGAGGGGTGCTTGCGATGGCCGCCAAGGCGTACTCCCAGGGGCTGGACACTCTGGCCGATGTACCGCGTCTCATCGGTCCTCGGGTCCACCAACGCGTACACCCTGCCGGTGCCAAAAGGAGGCCTCGTCCATCGCATAAGACGATCCTGGTCTCTGCTGTGCGAGCGTGCATGTGGTGTGGGGTGAAGGAGGATTCCGCACACTCGGCCAGCTGGTGGTGCTCCTGTCAGATCGGGCTCCGGATGCCTCTCCGGTGCGCAAGGATGGGCAGGGCGGTGACGGTCCCGCAGTCCCGCGCTTCTCCTCGTCCGATCTGATGGAGCTGCACCAGTGGAGATCAGTCCGCGCGACGTCATCGCCTCGACTCTGGCCGGGGAAGTGGACATGTACGTCGACCTGTCCAGCGCGCCCCGGGCAATGCACCGCGATCTGAAGCCCTGGCATGTCGGGTTCGAGGGATGCCACAACGTGGTGGTCGTCGCCGATCCTGGTGACCTCGGCGATGACCCGTCGCTGGAGAGGTTGATCGGGGAGCTCCTTCCCGCGCCAGTACGGACCGTCGAGCGCGTCGGCTGGCGAGTGGAGAAGGGCTTCATCGTCTCTCCCCTGCCGATGGACCCCGAGCTGGGGCTTGTCGTGCCCGAAGAAGACGATGAGCCGTATAGGTGACGTTGTTGTCGTGGTCCTGCTTGGCGTCGCGTACGAGCCGAACGCTCGCGTGGGCCGGGTCTCCGCCGGCGCGGGACGAGGGAAGATCGCCGCGGGCCGGGCCATCGTGCAGCCGGGGGCGGCCCGGTCCAGCGGGGCTGCCAGTGTGGACAGCATGACTGCCGTTCCTGTTCGAGAAGCTGCTCGGGTCATCGTTCTCGATGACGACCAGCGTGTGCTGCTGCTGCGGTATGACGAGAATGATGGTTTTTGGGCAACTCCTGGCGGCGCTGTGACGAGAGGCGAGACCTATGCGGCTGCCGCGGTACGCGAGCTCGGCGAAGAGCTCGGCGTCGCCAAGGAGGCCGTCACCGTGGAGGCGCAGCTCGCGCAGCGCAGCCGGGAGCACATGGTCGGCGGCCGCACGATCCGCCAGGTCGAGCGCTACTTCCCTGCTCGTCTGACGGCCGGCGACATCAACCCGGACCGCGCCACGCAGCGGGACAACATCCGAGATCACCGCTGGTGGCCGCTGGACGAACTGCGTGCCACCCGTGAAACGGTCTATCCCCGTGGCCTTGCCGCTGTGGTCGAGAAGTTCCTCGAACACGGCGTTCCGGAACGTCCGGTGGTCCTGGAGTGAGCGCGGGACACCAACACTGACTTTTCCGTGGCAGGGGCGCGACGACCGTTCATGGGCTGGGTAGGGGAAGAGAGGCGAACAGGTGTCTGCGCCGCCTCCTGCCGGTGCGGAGGCGATGGTTCGTGGTGACGAGCGGGCGCCGTGGCGGGGCGGTAGTCCTTCTCGCTACCGTCAGCGGATGACCTTTGATGATGAGCCTGCCGCCAACTTACGACCGAGCGAGGCGCCGACCAGCGTGATCGTCAGCGCGCTGCGCTGGGAGATTCTGAACGAGTGGGTCCTGTACCTGAACGACGACAGGCACCCGGACAAGACGGCCGAGATGTCGTACGTCTGGGGCTTCATCAAGCGGGACTTCGGCGGCGACGCGCTGCGGTGCCTGTGGAGCAAGCGCGAGACCGCGTACCCCATGTTCGCCGAGGCGGTGTGGTTGCTGCATCGCGAGTTCAGCGAAGGCGCCGGGCCGGAGCATCACCCTCTGTTCGCCGGCCTTCCGCCGATCCCTGCTGAAATCCTGTTCCAGAAGCTCGCGAGCTCGTCCGCAGTGGCCTTCCGGGACCGGGAACTGACCGAGGCCCAGATGCTCGAGATCCTCCGCAGGGCACCGAAGGACTACGCGGCGATGCGGTAGATGCGGCCCCGAACGCCGGCGGCTCCGCTCCGGGTATGCCCGATGGGCGGGGCCGTCAGGGACTGAACGGATCACGCTGGTGCGCGGGGGGTCACGCGGGGCGTATCGCGGCCGGTTGTTGAGGCTGGCCGGACCGAGGCATGGGTCCGGTCGTCGCACGTCAGGGCTACCACGGGCCTGACTCCTTCAGGTGGACTTTCCCTGATTTCGTCAGGTTTCGCGGTTTCGGGGTCGATACTGGCCCGGCCGGGTGTGCGAGCGAGGAGGGCCGGTGGCGGTCCAGCGTGAACTGGCGGACTACGGCACGGCGTTCTGGCCGTCTGATCCGCCGCGCGGCGCCACGGTGTCGTTCTGGCGGCCGCACTCGTCGATGGGCAGACCCGAGGACCTGAAGGTCCCGCACACCGCGCTGCTGCAGGAGCAGGTCCCGGTGATCCGGATGCGGGGGTCCTTGTGCCGCGGCAGCGTGCGGGGGTGGACGCTGCCGGTGCTGGACGCGCTGCCGGTGCTGGTCAGTGCGCGGCGCCGTGAGCGGGGGCACGAGTCGACGGTGTTCTGGGGTGCGGCGGCGATGTTCGCACTGGATCTGGTGGCGCGCGGCCGGCTGCTGCCCGGGCTGTCGCCGGGCGGCTACGACGCCTGGGTGGCGGGGCCGTTGTCGGCCGAGGACGAGGCGGTGCTCCAGGCCTTGGTGCAGGCGATGCCTGCTACCGCGCATACACCGGCGCCGGCCGCCAGCGGGCTTGGCCTGCTGGAGCCGGCGCACACCGTGCGGTCGTTCCTCGACGCGGTCGCCGACGCGATGGTGCGCTCCCCCGCTTCCGCGCCGCTCGTCCCCGGCCCGTACACCGACACCGCCGTCCATCATGTGCCGCATCTGGCGGTGTGGACCCGGGACGTGGCCGCGGCCCGGGAAGGGAGGACTCCGCTGTCGCTGCGGGTCGACCTGGACTGGCCGGGCGACGGCAACGACGTCGATCCTGGCCCGGCCGTGGGCGGCTGCGGCTGCGACCTCGAGGGTGGTGACGGTCTCAACGAGTTCGGCCTGGCCGGGGTGCCGGTGGTGCTGCAGGTCCACGACCAGGACGATCCGACCGTGGTCCGCGACGCGGACCAGCTGTGGCGTTCTGCGCCGCCGTCGGTGCCCTGGGTCAGGGGTGTGGAGGCGGCCCGGGCCGAGGTCCGCGAGGTCCTTGAGCGCGGAGCCCGCGCCTGGCCTCCGCTGCGCCGGCTGGCCCGCGGGCGAGTGCCCGACAAGCTGCTGTGCGACGCGGAGGAACTGCGGGCGCTGATGGGCGAGGCCGTTCCGCTGCTGGCGGACGCGGGCATCGCGGTGCACTGGCCCAAGGCCGTCATCAGCGAACTCACCTCCCGGGCCGCGCTCGCACCCCGCCCGCGGCCCTCCACGGCCCGGGGGCCGCTGCTGAGCCTGGGCCAGCTGCTGTCCTTCCGGTACCAGCTCTGCCTGGGCGGCAAGGACCTGTCCGAGCAGGAAATGGACCAGCTCGCCCGTGCGCAGCGTCCGCTGGTGCGCCTTCGGGATCAGTGGGTCCTGCTGGACGCGTCGATGCTGCGGCGTCTGCGCCGCCGGGAGCTGGGCCCGCTGACCGGTGACGAGGCCCTGGCCGCTGCACTGACCGGCAGCGTCGACCTCGACGGCCACGACGTTCCTGTCACCGTGCACGGCTGGCTCGCGGACGCGCACTCCCTGCTCACCGCTCCCCATCCGGGTCCGGACGACGTGATCGTGCCCGCGGCTCTGAAGGCCACGCTGCGCCCCTACCAGCGGACGGGTCTGGCCTGGCTGGAACGGCTCACGTCGGCGGGCATCGGGGCCTGCCTGGCCGACGACATGGGCCTGGGCAAGACGATCACCCTCATTGCGCTGCACCTGCGCCGGCAGGAGCAGCCGCACCTGGCCGGCCCGACCCTGGTCGTCGCACCGGCCACGTTGTTGGGCACGTGGGCCGGGGAGGCCGCGAAGTTCGCCCCGGACACGCCCATCCGCCGCTACCACGGTCCCGGGCGCAGCCTCGAACTCCTCCAACGCGACGCGATCGTCGTCACCACCTACGCCACCTTGCGCCAGGACCGCGAACTCCTCGCCGCTGTCGGCTGGTCGCTGATGGCCGCGGACGAGGCCCAGCACATGAAGAACCCCTACTCCTCCACCACCAAGGCGCTGTCCGCCATCGGCGCCCGAGCCCGCGTCGCGCTGACCGGGACGCCCGTCGAGAACAACCTCTCCGAGCTGTGGTCCATCCTCGACTGGGCCGTGCCCGGCCTGTTCGGTCCACTCAAACGCTTCCGCAGCCGCTACGGACGCCCGATCGAGTCGGGCAGCGATCCCCGCGCCGCCGAGCGGCTGGCCGCCGTCGTACGTCCTTTCCTGCTGCGGCGGCGTAAGAGCGATCCGGGCGTCGCTCCCGAGCTCCCGCCGAAAACCGTCAGCGATCACACTGTGGCGCTCACCCGGGAGCAGGCCGGCCTGTATGAGGCGGTCGTCCGCGAGACCCTCGACAAGATCAGCGACAGCAAGGGCGTCAAGCGCCGGAGTCTGATCCTCTCCCTGCTGACCGCCCTCAAGCAGATCTGCAACCACCCCGCCCACTACGGCAAGGAAGACCCCGGATCCGCCCGCCTCCCGGGCCGCTCGGGCAAACTCGCCCTTCTCGACGACCTGTTGGACGTCATCCTCGCCGAGGAGCAGTCCGTCCTCGTCTTCAGCCAGTACGCAGCCATGGCCCGCCTGCTCCAGCACCACCTGGCCCGCCGCGGCGTCCCCGCCCTCTTCCTCCACGGCGCCACCCCGGTGCACCAACGCGACGCCATGGTCACCGACTTCCAGTCCGGTGACGTCCCGGTCTTCCTGCTCTCCCTCAAGGCCGCCGGCACCGGCCTCACCCTGACCCGCGCCGAGCACGTCATCCACTTCGACCGCTGGTGGAACCCCGCCGTCGAAGACCAGGCCAGCGACCGCGCCCACCGCATCGGCCAGACCCGTCCCGTCCAGATCCACCGGCTCACCGCCGAGGGCACCCTCGAGGAGTCGATCCACACCATGCTCCACGCCAAACGAGCCCTCGCCGAGACGGTTCTCGCCCACGGACCAGCCGCCCTGACCAAACTGTCCGACACCGAACTCGCCGACCTCGTGAAGCTCCGATGACCCCCTTCTACGGTCCTGCCCACGTCTTCCGCACCAGCACGCCCCTCGACCCGCAAGGCCCCCACTCCCCCGCCGGCCACGCCTGGACCGCCGCCGTCGAAGAACTCGCCGACACCCCCGCGGCCCGGGCCCGCCTCACCCGCGGCCGCACCCACGCCCGCCAAGGCGCCGTCCGCCACCTCACCGTCCGCCCCGGCGAAATCTCAGCCGCCCTCCAAGACGGGGCCCTGGAGCGCATCGTCACCGTCCGCATCACCCCCCTCGCCCCCACTGCCTGGACCACCCTGCGCGCCCTATCCGACGACCGGACCCACCTCTACCCGGCCCAGACCGCCCAACAGGTCCTCCACGACCTCAACACCGCCGCCCGGAACAGCGGCATCCACCTGTACCCCTCCGCCAGCACAGTCACCGCCCACTGCCCCTGCCGCCACACCCACGCCCTGTGCAAGCACACCGCCGCCGTGCTCCACCACTACGCCCACTGCCTCGACACCGAGCCCTTGAACCTCCTCCTGCTCCGCGGCCTGGAACCCACAGCCTTCTTCAACTCCGCCAACACGCCGCCCTGCAGCTCACGCTCCCCCGCTGCGCCGGTCGTCGACGCGCACGCCGTCTACACCCGATCCGGGCCTCCGGCACACCTTCCTGCGCCACCTCCGCCGCATCACGCCACGACGACGAAGTGGCGCAGATTCCCTGGCCCTGAAGGCCTCAACCCCGCGGCCGCGATCCTCCTCGTCAACGAGGCCGGCCAACGAGCCCACACGCTGCTCCACGGCCGACGGTCAGCGGGACGAAACGCCCGCTGACCGTCGGCACAGCAAGGGCAGCCGGGGCTTCACCGAACCGGTTCGGCCCGTGATAAGGCGGGACGAGCCGGCACGCGAAGCCTCCCCGGCCACAGGCCCCCTGGCGCTCAGGTCCTGGCGGCGAGGAAGTCGCGAGCGCCGCGCAGCGGGATCCGTAGCTTGCGCTGGGTAGCACGGCTGTCGAGACGAACGTCGAGAGCACCGGGAAGCGCCGTGTCAGCCCGCAGGCCCGGAACCAGCCGAGAGGCGTCGAGCCCGTCACGCCGGGCAATGAGCAGCCCAAGCTCGTGCCGGCTGACCGCGTGCGCACCTCCGAGATGATGCACACCACGCTCGTCAGAAGCGGCAAGTTCCAGCAGGGCCGCCGCCAGATCGCCAACGTGGACGGGACAGCGAAAGTCGTCGGTGAACAGCACGCCGCTCCGACGGCCGGCCACGAGGTCGTGAACGAGGCGGACGTGTTCAGAGCCGATGCCCCCGATGATGAGCGAGGTCCGGGCGATGACCGCGTCGGGCGTCAGGTAGCGGACGCTAGTCTCGGCCGCGGCCTTCGCTGCGCCGTATGGGCTGACCGGGTCGGGATAGCAGATCTCGTCGTAGAGGCCACCACGAGTGCCAGAGAAGACTGCGTCACTACTGACGTGAACCAACCGACAGCCGTACCTCGCCGCTGCCAGTGCCAGACGCGCCGGCCCCTCGGCCGTGACCTCCCAATCCGCCCCTCCGCTGGTCGCATTGATAATCACGCTCGGCACAGCCTCGGCGACCACCGCGTCCGCACGATCGGGGTCGCGCAGGTCCAGGGCGTGCCATGTGACAGGGGAACTACCCGGCCTGGTCGCGTAGGTGGCCGCGACGGCCCGACCGCCGGCCGCCGCCTGGCGCACCAACTCAGCTCCGAGAAACCCGCTGCCACCGACAATCAGGACCGTCATGTTACGTAACCGTAGACGGCCGGGCCGCATTGCGGAGGCGGTTGCAGATGCCTGCGCCTGGCGGCATTTGCTGAGCTGGTTCAGCTCGGCAACCATCACACCCTGCCGCCCTGACTGCGTGCACCGCAGACGACAGCGAGATGTGCTCCGGTGGCGACCTTCGAGGGTGTCGCACCCGTCCGCTGCTCGGTCATCCCTTGCAGAGCTGCATGTTCGAGCGCCGGTGAATGTGTAAGTGAATAAAGATTGCGCCTTTGTGAAGGCCCCATTGCGCGGTCAGCAGTGCGGATCCTGGCACATCGCCGCCTACTGCAGGATGAAGAACGACGCACCAGCCGAGCCCCGACAGACTCGAGTCTGAGTCGACACCCGCCCTGACCTGCACTTTCACAGAATCACAATCTTTATTCACTTACACATTCACCCAGCAGGAACCATTTGAACCTACCCGCCAGCAGAGGGGGAGGTCGGCGAGGAGGGGGGCCGCGCGGTCCGGGGAGTCCAGCATGGAACTTCGAAGCGAAGGAGCCTGCGCCGCCACCCCTCTAACGGTGCGTGACACGCGTGACCGTCTCCGTGTACCGTGCCCGATGCAACCGAAGGGGTACATGCACGATGAGGACGCTTTCTTCACGAGCACCGACGTGTGCACCCTGACGCATCAGAGATCAGTGGAGGAGCCTTGGACGAGTCCTTGGATGCACCCGTACAGAGGACACTTGATGACCTACTGGAGCTCGTGAGCTTCACGGACTTGAAGAGTCGTCTGGAGGTAGTGCGACGCTTCCCGGCTCATTACGAAGATGAGCACGATGAGATGCTGGCCGAGGTGGTGCGCCAGATTCGCCCCTACCTTCGGAACGTCATCGGGGTCACCATCGGCAAGGGAGGGCAGGGGAAGACGACCCTCTCTGCGAACATGGCAGGCATGCTCGCTGCAGAGCAGGAGAAGCTTGCGGAGCAGGGAAAGAAGGCACTGCCGATCCTGCATCTCGAGCTCGACCTTCAAGGCGACGGCCTCTCTCACGACTTCGGCCTTGCCCGCTCCAAGTTCAACGACAGGGGTGCGGCCCTCGCAAGTGCTGTCACCAATGACGGGCCCCTCCACGTCATCAAGACTGATCGCCAGTTCCTGCATGTTGTCCCTGCCGGCGCCAACAACGCGCGGATCACTGATGCACTAGGGGCACTTGTTGCCACGCACGGGCGGGCTGCCCACCTCTTGCTCGCTCTCCTGTTGGCTCAGATCAGCCATCTGTACCGCTGGATCGTCATCGACTTCTCGCCTGGCGATCGGAGTCTGCAGCAACTCGGCCTGGCCGCGGCGACGCACCTCACTGCTCCGTTGATGGACTCAGACAACGCGTCCGTCAGCGGTCTTGCGAACCTCGCTGTGTTGGCCAAGAGCACCCGTAAGACCAACCCTGAACTCGGCGTGGCGGCCATGTGCTTCCTGGGCTTCAGGAAGGTACAGGGGAAGCCCACCAGCGACCTGACCATCGTCTGGCAGAAGCTCGGCAGGGCTCTCCAGCAGTACAACGTCTCACCCGATGTCATCCTCGAGGACTATGTTCGCGAAGGCCGCGTACTAGCTAAAGAGGCTCGCAACTCCGGCATGCTCGCCCACGAGTTCGCTAGGGCGGCCGCTGGTCAGTGGATTGACCCGCGAACAGGAGAGGTCGCGGAGCGTCCCAGGGATGAGAACGGACGCCTCATTGACGCCAAGCGGGCCATTGAGCTCGCAAACGACCACGCAGCCATGGCTCGCGCGGTAATCACCAGGGTCCGTGCCCGTAACCAGCAGCTGAAGGAGGCCACCGCATGAGCAGCGGGCCCAGCAAGGATTCGGCCAAGAAGGGCTCAGGGAGGTCACGAGGAGGTTCCGCGGCGCAAGGCAAGGGAGCATCCAACCTGAAGATGCCCGACCTCGACTTCGGCGGCTTCGGTGACGTCGACGAAGACGAAGAGCTGACACCGGGTCTGCCCGCAGACGTCTTCGGGGCGGCACCTGTAGCGTCCTCACCGGCTGTCGAGAGCCCGGTCGAGTCGCAACCTCCGCTGGTACCCCACCAGCCCGTCGAAGAGCCGGGGTCTGCCCCCCAAACTCCCGCTGAGCAGGAACTCAAGGCGGCAGCTGTCCCCCCGGCCAGCACCGAGATCCCTGCCGACACCCTTCTCGCGGCTCCGGCGGAAGCTGATGTTCGCAGCGAGCTGCAGGCAAGCACGCCCGAGGGCGCTGGCCCAACCACCCAGCCTCCGGTTGCCGAGCCCATCCCGAGCCGGTCAGCTCCGGAAGCAGCTCCGCCCGTCGATTCAATCCCGACGTCGGCCGCCGTGGCGCGTCGAGAGTCGACGCATGCCGTTGCCAGTTGGGGTGCATCCACCGGTCTGCCGGCGCGACGACCGCGTCGCAACAGCTCTAAGCCCTTCACGGCTGACCAGCGGCAAGAGAATCGCGAACAGAGCATGCGGGAACTGTTCGAGAAGGCTCCGCGTTATGCATCCCTTCTGAATACGTACGCGGTGGTGAAGAAGAACGATTCGAAGCCGCGGAACATTCAGCTGTACGGCCTTACGTTTGAGCGAACCGCCACTCAGATCGCCATCGATACGGCGGTCATGGCTCGAGTCACGCCGCGTATGCCGACGCCCCGGCTCATCGCGGGACACTATGTGGACACTGCGCTTCAGGGGGCGCTCTCCGCGCTCAATCCCGCAGAGGCTGACGCGGAACGCATCGAGGACGAGAAGGATGTCGTCTTCGCGTTGGCGGACCGGGCCATCGCCTATCGGAACTACATTGCCGATGACGAGTACGCGTCCCAGCTGCGGCACAGCCGAACCATCTGTCCCCTGACCGAGTCTGGGGACGCGCTCCTGACACGGCTGATGACGCTGCTGCGGACCATGCCGTCTGTGAAGGTCCAGCCCTTCGAGATCGTGAGTGTGGCGGTCTCGGACCTCCTTGACGGCATGGCCCAGGAGCAGGACGCCTTCGAAGGATTCCTCGCGCGCAGCGTGGCAACGAGTATCCAGTAGCCGACGTGGGCATCCGGGCGCGAAAGGTTGTGGCGCCCTCGTAACCGCCGTGGGTTTGATCGCTAGCCGGGGCCCGGCCTCTTCTCTGTGAGGGGCCGGGCCCCGGCGCGAGGTAGGTGGAGCCGTCGGCGTTGCACGGCGGCTGTGGGTGAGTGCGAGGGGCGGCCTGCCAATGGCAGCACCTGTGGCTTCAGAGCGGCGCCGACTGGCTTGGTTCACAAGCCCCGGCGCGGGCCAGTGTCGATGGTGGCCGCGCGGCCTGCCGAGACTTGCCTCTTGAGGGCCTGGCCAGCCGCCATGTACGCCCGCTAAGCGCGACGTGCAACACGCTGTGGCTTGCAGCAGGGCAGAAGCAGCAGCCGTGCAGTTACCCAATTACTATGGTCAGAGCGGCACGCAGCGGCTCCGTTACGTTAAGTGACGCTTTCCTTTAATCAGGTGCCAATCGCGTTAAAGGAAAGCGCCCCGAAGGGGGCCCACAGCCCTTCATGGTCGATCGGCAGATTCGACCCCGAGGTCCGGAAAAGACCACTTCGTGTATGTAAGGCGTCTCTCGGCCCCGTTGATGAGGTCGAGTACATCACTGGCCAGGAAGGCTCGCGTGCCCCGTTCGGCGTCTTTCACCTGGACGATGCCAGCACCTGCCAGCTCCTCCAACGCCTTGGACGCGGAGACAAACGATGTCTTGAGCAACGATCCGGCCGCGCGAGCCGTGAGGACCGGGACACCCGGAAGCTGTTCCATCAGCCGCACCACTGCCGCACCCTTCCGCGGGTGAGGCCTCAGTCCACAGCTCTCCCGATAGTTCGCAAGGCGGGCCTGCCACAGGTCCCTCATTTGGCCAAGCTCATCTGTGAAGCGTCGCGCCTCAGCGACGGCGTCACGCGTGGCCGCCAAGAACACTCGGATCCAAGCCTCCGTTCCGTCCATCGCTGCAGCGCTGTCTGCGCTCCCGTTGTATCGGTACGCCTCCAGGCCGGCAATGTACTCACGAGCATGCGCGAGGAGAGACATCGAGATTGGCAGCACGTGCCCTACAGCCAAACCCTGACGTGCAAGCACGGTGTGGATCAAGGCACGCCCCGTCCTCCCGTTACCGTCCGTGTACGGGTGAATGGTCTCGAATTGAGCATGCACGAGCGCAGCTTGAACTAGGGGCAGCGGCTGATCCTCCGAGATGAACGCCGCGAGGTCCTCCATGAGTGGGCCTACCAGTTCCGGGGCGGGCGGAACGTACTCCGCCCCATGAGGGCCGTACGCGTTGCCCCCAACCCAGTTCTGAACCTCACGGAGCTTGCCGGCCAAGTCGTGCTGTTCGGTCTCTACCATGAGGGCGGCCTGCAAACCGTTGATGTCATCAACAGTCACGCATGGGGTGCTGGTCAGTGCTGTGACGGCCTTACGCAGAGCAAGGACGTTGTTCACCACCTCCCGCGCACTATCCCCGATTCCGGCCCGCGGTTCATCGCCGGCCTTGGTCGCGAGCATCAGCTCAAGATGTGCGATCGCCCGGGCCGATGCGACAACGCCTTCGATCCGCGATGAGGCAACTGCCTCAGACCGCAGAAGGAACCGCGCGAGAGACTCGAGGTGGGGGCTGGTGGGCGCTGAGTCGTTGAACTCTCGAACCAGCTGGTCGACCTCAGAGACTTCTGCCGCGAGTTCCGCCGAGAGACGGACCTGCCGCCCGCGGAGGTAGTCAGGTGTATACGCAGCGTAAGCGCGGGGTTGCTGTTCGCTGACGCCAGGGGCGAGGCCAGGCTGTGATTGCCAGCGCCGCTCCGTAAACCTTGCCACCAGACACGCTCCAAAGGTTCAACCTCGGGCCGATCCATTTAAGGATAGTCTGTGCCCGTGATGTTTGGTTTGATGCTAGAGGACGGTGCAGTCGGCGCGGCTTCCGCGCTGGCTGCCATGCCCTCTCCATCTGGCCCGGTGTCACACGCCTCTCGACTTGTGGAAGCGCAGCCACGCCTTCACAGCACCAACAGGGAGATCCCAGCCAGGGTCACCCAACGAGAGCGCGAAAAAGGCGACCCGCAGGTCGCCTCGTGGGGCGACTCAGCCAAGTCGCCCATCGCCACTGCTCGGGGTGCCACCCCGAGTCTCCACATGTCCATCACATCAGCCCGACGTTGTCGGCCGACTTGCCGATCCACGGAGCCACCCGTGTTCGGCGAGGGGAGGAAACACTAACGACTTGACCTGACCCAGCCGTCCATGACGGTTACAAACCTCACCCCCGCTGACCAGGCAATTTGATGTCCTAGGCCGAGCGGTCGGTCGTTTTGTGCCTTCATCCCTGTGTTGTTCTGGAGCAGATCATAGCCGCCAGCCGCAGGGCTAGTCCCGTATTGCCAAAAAGAGACTCATGCGAGTCTCCGCCGGACTACGCCCAAACCACACCAAAAAGGCCGCACGAGCCTGATCGAGGCACGCCCGCTGATCGCTGGCCGTTGACCTTGTCCAGCGAATCTGCGGCACCTGCGCTTCGCCAACCGCTGCTGCTCCGAGACAGCATGCGGCAGCGACTCTCGGCCGCCGTTGCGAGCTTGCTTTCAGACCAGTCGCTTCACCGACGTCCTGCGGCTGAGGCCCTGGCAGCTGTAGTGCTGTTGGCGAAGTCACCAGCGGGGGGGTCGCGGCTGGAGCTGTCGGCGGGTGAGCTGGCCCGGTGGCTAGGTGTGTCGGAGTCGCTAGTTGATCACCGGGTCTTGCCGGGCCTGCGTCATTCCGGCGCGGTATCGACCGAAGTGGTGACAAGAACCGTGGACCGGGTACGGCGAGTGGCCGGCCTGCGTTGGGAACTGTTGCCGCTGACGGCCGCGCACTCTCGTCGGGGTCATCCGCTGGGGCTGGAGAAGCGTGAGTTGGCCGTTCTGCTGTCGTTGTGCGAGGCGCTGTTCGCGCCGGGATGGGCGCCGGTGGGCAAGCCCGCGACGCCGGCTGGTCTGCTCGGCGAGCGACGGGGTCGGGGTGCGGCGCGTGAACGGCTGGCTCTGTTGCGGCTTGTGCTAGCGGCGCGGCCTAACGGCCGGGTGCGGCTTGTTGGCGGGGCTGTGGCGAGAGGGTTCGACCGTGCTGATGCGACGGTTGCCCGGTTGCTGGGGTGTTCGCTGGCGGAGGCGGCTCAGGTGGTGGACGGGATGGTTCGCCAGGGACTGCTGGAGGTTCCTGGCCGGGGGGTGCCTGGGGCTCGGGTGAAGTTGGTGGTCCCGGCGGTCGCGGCCGCGTACGGGCGCGAGCCTGCGAAGACGGTGCGGGCGGTGCCCGGCGGCAATTCAGGCGGGGAGACGCCGGAGGACGAGGTATTCCCCGGTGAGGTGCGGTGCTGCGTGCACTGCACGGAACTTGTCGACGAGCCGGATCCCGGGGAGCCGGGGGAGGGGTGGGTCCAGGAGAGGTTCTTCGAGGTCCTGGACGGCGGTCAGCTTGAGGAGACTGGTGCACTCAGGGGTCAGGAGAGCGCCGAGGGCTCGGAATTTGAGCCCAAGGTTGCGGTTGACCTGCGGAAACGTGAGACCTTGGCGGCATCGGAAGACAAGCTTGGCGGTGCACTGCACCACGCCGACCACGCTCTGGTGGTTGCTCAGGGTGGTTCTGGTGCGGCTTCATCTCGCTTTTCCGGCGAAGCCGCATCGGGGTCCTCAACGTTGCCGGGACGCGCGGGCGAGCGCGAGGACCAGCCGGACACGGTCGTCGACGCGGCTGATGCATGCGGTGGGTCCGGTAGCCCGCTGCGCGGGGAACAGCACCAGAAGGTCGGCGGCCAGACCGGTCAGGGAGTAGTGCCTCCGGCGGCTGGCCGAGGAGCGCCGTTGCGGTGGTCATTGCCGCGGGGGCTGGAGCGGGTGCTGGCGCCGGTGCACTTCGAGTGGGCCCGCATCGGGCGTTCCGGCGGACGGTCCCGTGTCCGGGCGGCGGTAGCAGCCGAGTTGCGTCGCGTCGGCGGAGTCGTCGGGCCGGAGCGGGCCGCGGTGGTGCTGGCCGAGCGGCTCGAGAGGAGGCTGTTTGCCCAGCAGGGTCAGCCGGTGCGAGATCCGGTCGGCTGGTTCCTGGGCCGAGGGCTGCCGCAGCGGGCCGAGTGCTACGCGACCTCCTGCGACGACGGGGTGCGGATGGACACCGGGCTGGTGTGCTCCAGCTGCGAGCTGCTGATCGGCGACCGGAGGGCCTTGCGTCGGCAGGTCGCGCGCGCCATCACCGAGGCAGAGCCCCATCTGTCTCCCGAGGAGTTCCGGGCGAAGGTGGAACGGCGGCTGAGCCAGGAGGTCGCGCGGCAAGCGGCTGAGGCTGCCGTCCGTCGGGAGCGGGCCGTGGTGGAGCGGGCGCGGCGCGAGGAGGCGTGGGCCCGCCACCGTGAGGAGCTGGCGGAGGCCGAGGCGGTGTTGGCGGCGCGCCCGTGCGAGGTGTGCGGGGTGCCGGAGGCCGGCGGGCTGTGCCTGGTGTGCTCGCAGGTGCGTACGGCCCGTCAGGCCCTGGAGCGCGCCGCCGAGATCGCGGCCGCGGTCGGTGGCCCCGTTCGCGACCTGGGTGAGGTGGCCGGTCGGCTGGCCTGCTGCCGGGCCCGGCTCGAGGATGCGGCCCACCGGGCGGAGCAGCGGGCGCGCGAGCAGGGGATGCCGGAAGCTGTGGTGGCCTGGGAAGTCCGGGAGAGGGCCGAGGCGTTGCTGCGCGAGGAACGCGAACGCGCCCTCGCCGTCCTGGCGGTCTCGGCGGAGGCGCAGGCGGAGGCCGAGCGGGTGAGGGCGATCGAGCGGGCCCGGCGGCGTGACGAGCAGCAGGCTGTGGCCGCCGGAGAGGTAGCCCGTCGGCGGTGCGCGGAGGCGCTGCTTACGCAGCAGCTCGGTCACGTGCGCACCGTCGTCCAGGCGCCGAACCCGGAGCCGATCGGCGGCTGGCAGGAGCGGCTGGTCGCGTTGGCGCAGCGTCCCCTTGTTGGTGAGACCGGGATGCTGCCGCAGTGCGCCAGCGAGAGCCGGAAGGCGGTGAGCGCGGCGTGAGCCAGGTGCTGGGCCGTGCTTCGGTTTGGAACGCGGGCGCCGGAAGTCCCTGTTCTGGGACTCGACGAGGGTCTGTGGTGTTGGGTGAGCGGTGCATGGACGGCCGCGGTGTTTCGGAGCGGTCCCGCAGTCGGCGGGTGCCGGGGAAGGTGGGCGAGGTGAGTGCGGGCGAGGTCGAACCGGTGCGAGTCGCGCGGTGGTTCGCGGGGCGCGGGTATCCGGTCTTCCCGCTGGCGCCGGGCCGGAAGACGCCGATCCGGGGCTGTCGCCGGTGCAGCCAGCACAGCGCCGAGTACGTTCCG
Source organism: Streptomyces zinciresistens K42 (assembly GCF_000225525.1). Taxonomy (GTDB): domain Bacteria; phylum Actinomycetota; class Actinomycetes; order Streptomycetales; family Streptomycetaceae; genus Streptomyces; species Streptomyces zinciresistens. The sequence goes on from NZ_AGBF01000001.1 coordinate 106,222, forward strand.
CACCCGGCACAGGAGTGCGCGTGCCTGGCGCGGGGCGGGTTGTGCCACGGCTTCTACGCCGCGACCCTGGACCCGGACTTGATCGAGCGCTGGTGGACGGTGGGCGACCGTGGGGTCGCGGTGGCGACCGGTTCCGCCGACCTCGTCATCGTCGACGTCGACCGCCACAGCAGCACCCCACCGCAGCAGGCCGACCAGCTGCTGCCCGGAGTCGACCTGACACCCGCCCAGATCACTCAGGTGAAGGACGGGGTCGACGTGCTCCGCCTGCTCGCCCAGAGCCGGGACCAGCCCGACCCGAGCAAGGGCGAGCTGACCATGACGGTGCGCACCCCGAGCGGGGGCCTACACCTGTGGTTCCGGGCCCCGGCCCGCACCGCGTGGCGCGGGTCGGCCGGCAGCGATCACCACGGCCCGGTGCTGGGCTGGCAGTTGGACGTACGGGCCCGCGGCGGCTACATCGTGGCACCGGGAACGCACACCGCGGCCGGCACGTACCGGGTGGTGGGGGAGCGCCGGGAGCCGGTGCTGCTGCCGAGCTGGCTCGCCGGTGAGCTGACCCGCACCGGTCACCTCCTGCCCGGCGCGGCCGACGAGCCGGAAGAACCAACGGTACCCAACCGGGCCCGGGCCGCGGCGCTCGCGGCCCGGCGGAGGAGTGGCGGCGGCGGATCGTCGGAGCCGGGGCGGTGGGCGGAGCGGACGGCCGCTACCGTGCTGGACGCGGTCGCCGACTGCGGCCGCGTCCCCGAGGGCGCGGGCTGGTCCGGCGTTCTCAACCGGGCCGCGTTCACCCTCGGCGGCCTGGTCGCCGGCGGCCACATAACCGAGGAGGCGGCGCGCACGGCGCTGCTCGACGCCGCCCTTCGCGCCCGGCCGGCCAAGCAGGCCGCGGCCTTGGGCATCATCCGATCCGGTCTGGCCGCGGGCACGCGGCAGGCCCTGCACCCGAGAGACGAACGATGACGACCACCGATGCGGCCGCGGCCGGGGAGACCGCACCCACCGTGCCGGCCAGCCGCGCGCCCGGCCCCGACACACCGACGGCGGCGCTGCCCGCGTCCGGGCCCAGCGCGGCGGAGCCGGAACTGCTGATCCCGCGGTCCCTGACCGACCGGGGCAACGCCGCGCTGTTCCAGCGGCTGTACGGCGAGGACTTCCGCTACGTGCCCGGCATCGGCTGGTACCGGTGGGCCGGCTACCGGTGGGCGATCGACCTGGAGGCCCGCGCGGTCTCCGAGGCGGCCTTCGAGCTCGGCGAGAACCTCGCCACCCGCGACCCCCAGGAACGCTTCACTCGCCAGCAGCTGCGCCGGCACATCAACCGGACCCTCAACGATCAGGGCAACCAGGCGTTGATCCGGGTCGCGAAGAAGATGCCCGCCTTCCACCTGCCGGCCGACAAACTCGACGCCGACCCGTACGCGCTCTGCACGCCGGACGGCGTGGTCGATCTGCGCACTGGCGTGCTCCGCCCGGCGCACCCTAGCCAGTTCCACACCCGGGCCGCACTGTGCGCGCCGCGCGCGATGCCGACCCCGCTGTGGGACAAATTCCTCACCGACACCTTCGGGCCCGGCCCGAAAGGCGCGGCCCTGGCCGGCTACATGCAGCGCGTCATGGGCTACACGATCACCGGCCTCACCTCCGCGCAGATCCTCCCCTTCCTCCACGGCCAGGGCGGCAACGGCAAGAGCGTGCTCGCCGCCGTCGTGCAACGCCTCCTCGGCGACTACGCCGACACCGCCCCGCACGACTTCCTCATGGCCAAGCCCTACTCCGACCACCCCACCGAACTCGCCGACCTCCAGGGCCGACGGCTGATCGTGTGCAGCGAACTCAACCCCGGAGCCCGCTTCGACCAGGCCCGCATGACCCTGCTCACCGGCAGCGACCGCATCAAGGCGCGCAAGGTCCGCCAGGACTTCTTCAGCTTCTGGCCCACCCACACCCTCTGGCTGCTCGGAAACCACCGCCCCGCGGTCCCCGCCGGCGGCCGCGGATTCTGGCGCCGCCTGCGCCTCGTCCCGTTCGAGTACACCGTCAGCCGCGTCATCACCGACCTCGACGTCCACCTCGTCGAAGCCGAGGGCCCTGGCATCCTCCACTGGATCATCCAGGGCACCCTGAAGTACCTCAACGGCGACGACCCACACCTGAAGAACTCTGACGCCGTCACCGCCGCCACCCGCGACTACGCCCAGGCCGAGGACACCTTCGGCCGCTTTCTGTCCGACTGCTGCAAACTCGGCGACCCCTCCGCCCTGCGCACCGAACAGCGCACCCTGCGCCTCGCCTACGAAGCATGGTGCGAGGACGAAGGCGTCGACCCCATCAAGCCCCGCCACTTCGGCGAGAAGGTCCGCCTGGCCATCCACCACCCACCCGGCACCAACCTGCCCACCTCCAACGGCCGCAAGATCTACAAGGGCATCGAGATCATCAACCCGCCCGCCGGCCTCCAGGGACCGTCATGACCGGGCCCACCGACCACGACGAGAACAGTCCCTGCCCACGAAAGGCCAGGTCACACCCCATGAACCCCCGCGTCCAGGGACCAACAGAGACCAACTTCCGCAATGTATCCCCCGCGCAAAACGACGACACCACACCAGCCCCCCACACTTGCGGAAAACAGTCCCTCTCCGTCCCTCACCCCCGCCCCGAAGCAGGTCTGACCTGCGAAAACACGGCAGGTACCGACGCAGGTACTCACCAGGGACCGAACGCCATCACGAGTCCCGCCGCACCCACCACACGCCTGCGCCCCGAGCAGCTGGCCGCCGAGACCGAGATCGTCTGGACCGTGCCGATCGACGACCTCGACTACGTCCGCGAGAGCCTGGACATCACCAAACGCCGCTCCGGAAAGCCCCCGTACCACCAGCCCGGCCGCCTCGTCGGATACGCCAACCTCGCCCCTGACACCACCGCCACCCGCGACTCCGGCCGCTACGACCGCCGCACCTTCTGGCTCCTCCCGCGCGACCGCAGCGAATCCGACGACTCGCCCTACACCACCTACGCACCCCTCGAAGCAGTCGACCCCCGCACCGTCGCCCCCGGTCGCCCAGGCCGCCTTACCCGCCGAGCTCTGGGAGGTCCCGTACTGGAACCAGGCCATTCCCCTGCGCCAGATCCCGGCTCGGCCTCCGGCGAGCTTGCGCAGTCGTCGCCAGAGCCAGAGGGCCAGGCAGCAGCGTCCCCAGCCGAACGGGAGAAGACCGCCCCGAGCCCCCCAGGGCCTGGTCTGGGCGAGGAACAAGGCGCTGTGCGGCGCCCACGACACGAAGCAACGGCCGAGGGCTCTGACCTCGCTGAGGAACGGCGCCCATGAAACTTCGGCTGCGTACGCACCCGCCATCGATGTGGTCGGCGTACTACCGTCAGCTCGGAGAGATTACGCGCAGCGTGCACACGGTCCGCGGTCGGAACTTCGGGCCGGTAGCCGGACCCACGTACCGGACGTGGAGCGAGGCGATCACCGCCTCCCTGGACACCATCGCCGTCGACCTGGAGGCTGCCGGTCTCGACGCCGACGATGTACGCACGGTCGCCGCAGCAGCAGCCCGCCACCACACTGTCCTCGACGAGACCCAACCTCGCTTGCTCACAGGGGACTTGTGGCTCCCCAACACCCTGCTCCGCAACGATGCACGGGAACCGACCATTACCGACGTGCACGACCTGGACAGGACCTGGTGGGGCGATCCCGCCAGCGACTGGACCATCCGCATGATCAAGACCAAGCCCGATCAGCGACAGGAGTTCTGGGAGAGCTACGGACGCCCGGACCAGTCCGACGCGGCCATCTGGCGCTCGACGATCTACGAAGCCCGCCACCTCGGCAGCGTCCGCCTCGAACGCCACCGCCTCGGCAATCGGGACGGTGTGCAGAACACCTATGCGTCGATGGCGGCACTCTCTGCCATCGTTGCCTGACTCCCGGCTAGCTTGTGTAGGCCCTCCTGGCACAGGTAGACCGGGCCGGTATCCAACGCATAGAGCAAGGAGACCTTGGCATGACCGGCGGACACGATGTCGAAGTACCGCTGGGGGGTGGGCGAATCACCCACGGTGTCGTCCGGGTCGGGGACACCGTGCGCCGACCTGCCTCACGGTCGTCGCCGTTCGTTGCGGAACTGCTGAGGCACCTTGAGCTGCATGGCTTTGCCGGTGCGCCGCGCTACCTGGGCGTCGACGAGGCCGGACGTGACATGTTCAGCTACCTGCCCGGCCACGTGCCGGCCAAGTTCCAGCAGTGGACCGACGCCCAGGTGACCGCAGCCGGCGCACTGCTGCGCTCCCTGCACGGCGCGACCCGCAGCAGCAGGCTCGCAGGACCACATCCGGTCGTCTGCCACCACGATCCTGGACCGAACAACATGGTCTTCCAGGACGGCACGCCGGTGGCCTTCATCGACTTCGACACTGCTGCGCCCGGGGATCCCCTTGAGGATGTCGGGTACGCAGCCTGGACTTGGTGTATCACCTCCAAGGTGACAGCTCCGCCTGTGTCCGAACAGGCTCACCAGGTGAGGGTGCTGGCCGATGGATACGGACTCGGAACCCGCGAGCGCCGGCGCCTCGTCGACGCGATCCTGGAACGGCAGAACCGCAACGCCCGGTTCTGGGCCGAGCGGGTTTCTGGGCCTTCCGAGCTCCGTGTCGAGGCGGAGGTGATTGCCGCGCGCGTCGAGTGGAGCCGCCGCGAGCACGGCTTCGTCACCGCGCACCGTTCCATGTTCGAGCACGCCTTGCAGTGACCTGCCCCGAGCTGGGGTGCGCGGTTGTCAGAGTGTCCGCCGGCGGGACGCTAGGCTGCCGCAGCATGGATGGTGGCCCGCCCCACGTGGACCCCAAGTCGGATCACGGTCTGTGCGGGATCTGCCCCGCACTGCGGCACCCACGCGAGGGCTTCGTCATCTTTGACCGGCCGTGCCGCGAAGCGTCCTTCAACCCCGTCGACGGCCACCGGTACACCGCGGCCGGTGAGCCGGCCTGCGTGCACCCCGACAAGATCGGCCTCGACGCCGACCGCACTGCAGCAACGACCGAACTGTCCCTGACCGCCACGCCGACAGACATTCACACGCGGATGGCGGCCATGGCCCCGACGAGGGAGGAAGCCGAGCGCACCCTCGAGCGGCTGACGCGATGCCGGTCCACCCCTGCTACAGCGCCTCGCTACGTTCTGGTGCACCTACGATCGAGTGCCATGTGGTCCGTGCCGGACCGTCGAAGATGTCTTCATGCCCTGGGTGAGAGCTGCGCCAGCGAGCGACCTTCGCACGAATGCGGGGTTCCGCGTAGGCTTCATCAGGGTGATCCATGAGGTGTCGAACGCGCGCTCGGGCGCGCATGATGTCAGTGTCCTCCAAAGCACAGGCACCGAGGGCGGCTCGCTCGTCGGAACTTAAGGAAGGTCTCCCGTAAATCCCGCTCGCAAGGCGTGTTGCGGTGGCGCGGTCCGCTGAGATCTGCATTTCGTACCAGGGGCGAAGCTCCTGGAGCGTCCAGCGATGATAGCGGCCGGCAAACTCGTTGGGACTCTCCCCCGTGAGGTCCTGCTGGGTTACCCATTGCGCGGTCCGTAGCGCCAGCGCAGTGCCTTGGCCAAGGGTCGGGTTGGTGTGGATCAGCGTGTCACCGACGCCGACGACTCCTGTCACCACTGGACCCGATGCGTCGGCCAACGGTCTCCATCTGTTGTGCAGCCCGCCCATGGCAAGGACGGGGGAGAGAGGTACGGGCCGGTTGGTGAGCCAGGCGTTCATGGCGGGAAACGTCCGGGCTGCGGCTTCGAACGTGCGCGGATCACTGAGGGCGCCTCTGGTTGGGTCTGCGCACGAGAGCACAAAGGAGAGGGCGAAGATCTCGTTGTCGGAGGGGAAGACACCGCCGATGGCGAACGGGGAGGCAGAGCCGTTTCTCACGCCGCTTCCGGGCCGAGGCGCTCCCACGGCGAATCGGTACCAGCGGCAGTAATAGGCGATGCCGGTCGGGCTGCTCTCGGTCAGGGGCGCTCGGCAACCCGCGCCGGTCAGCCAGCCGGGCACGGGGGAGCGCCGGCCAGCGCAGTCCAGAACCAGGTCCGCCGGGTGATGGCCCTGCTGTGAATGAACGCCGGTGACGTGCGGAAGGTTGCGGGTTGAGTCGACGGCGAGCCCTGTGGCCCCATGGCCGACGAGTAGGACTGCTGTGCGTTCGTTCATCAGCGCACGTCGCAGAGCAACCTCCAAAACCAGTCGCCTCGCCTGGATGGTGACCAGGCGCTCATCTCCCGGACAGTACGGAGGGTGCTGGGTGAAGCAGTCGAACTCGTGGCGCTCACGGGCTCCGAGGGCGAGCATGTCTGCATACACGTCGGGGGCCTCGCGCAGCAGGACGTCGCGGACGGGCCCCAGCAGGCCGTGTGGCTGGACTGCCTGAGGGACTCGAGGGCGACGCCAGGCCAGGAAGTCGTCCTCAAGGTTCGCGCTCAGGTGGTGGCCGTCCTGTTCCAGGACGATGACGTGATGTCCCCGCCTGGACAGGAACAGGGCGGAGGCGAGCCCGCTGATGCTGCCTCCGATGACCACGACGCGCGCCATCTCGCCTCTCTACGCCTGTGATGATGCTCCCTCTCATCCTCCGTCGGGATCTTGGCCGAAGCACGGTGGCTGGTTTATAGGGGTGACCGGGTGGACACGTTCAGTGCGGTACGATCCCGTATGGCGTAATGGAAGTTAGCGCCTGTGCAGCACCGTGCGAATTTCGGGTCCGTAGTGCCTTCGCTGCCGATTCGGCCGCGCGTGCGAGCACTGCCCCGCCGGGTGCGCCCGCTCTCAATCTCCGAAGCGGATTCTTCCGATAGTGCGCTACCGGCTGGCGTCGATCCGCAATGACCGCATGAGTCTCGCCGATTTACCGCGATCGGTTTGCAGGCTCCTTTCTGGAGACGACGTGAAAATCCTCCCCGAGATCTCTCGTACGCTGAGCGAGTACCTCCTCATTCCGGGCCTGACCACAGAAGACTGCACGCCGGACAATGTGGATCTCGGGGCGCCGTTGGTGCGTCACCGGGTCGGCGAGGAGTCGGCTATCCGGGTCGCCACCCCCATGGTGAGCGCCATCATGCAGGCGGTGTCGTCACCGACGTTGGCAGTGGCCTTGGCGCAGGTCGGTGGGTTGTCGTTCATCCACCAGAACCAGCAGATCGAGGACCAGGCCGCGGATGTATTGGCGGTGAAGCGGCACAAGGCTGGCTTCCGGACGAGCGACGTCACCGTCGCACCGCTGACTCCTCTCGGTGAGGTCGCCCAGCAGTTGGCCGCGACCGAGCAGGGCGTGGCCGTCGTGACGGAGAGCGGCAAAGCGGACGGCGAGTTCCTGGGCATCATCAGCCTCGACGACTTCCACCTGGAGCGTCACGGAGCCTCCGAGACCGTCAGCAACCGGATGCGAGGGCGTGACGAGCTGGTCACCGCGTCGGCCTCGGTCTCACTCTCCGACGCAAACGAATTGATCTGGCAGCACCACCTGGATGTCCTGCCGGTGCTTGAAGACGGTCGGGTCGTCTCCTTGGTCCTCAAGAAGGACTACCAGGCTCACAAGACATATCACCGTGCGACCGTGGACAATGAAAAGCGTCTGCGGGTGGGAGCCGGGATCAATTCCCGGGACTTCAAGGATCGTATTCCCGCGCTGGTGGAAGCCGGTGCGGATGTGCTGTGCCTGGACTCCTCCGACGGCTATTCCGAATACCAGGCGAAGACTCTCGAATTCGCCCAGGAGCAGTATGGGGACGACGTTTTCGTCGGCGCGGGGAATGTCGTCGACGGGCGGGCTTTCCGCTACCTCGCTGACGCGGGTGCGGCCTTCGTGAAGGTTGGAATCGGCGGCGGGGCCATCTGCACCACCCGGGAACAGAAGGGCATCGGTCGCGGGCAGGCCTCAGCGCTGCTCGACGTGGTCGAGACGCGCGACGCCTACGCCCAGGAGACCGGCGTGTACGTGCCTCTGTGCTGCGACGGCGGCCTGCTCAACGACTCCCACATGGCGATGGCGCTGGCGATGGGGTCGGACTTCATCATGCTGGGCCGCTATTTCGCCCGGCTCGACGAGAGCCCGTCACGCAAGCTGCAGATCGGCGGCCAGTGGTACAAGGAGTACTGGGGTGAGGGCTCGCAGCGCGCACAGAACGCGGCACGCTACGGCCAGCGCGGCCAGATGGTCTTCGAAGAAGGCGTCGACGGCTACGTTCCCTACGCCGGCAGCCTGTACGACAACGTGGAGCGGACCCGCGCGAAGCTGACCTCCACGATGATCAGCTGCGGGGCGACGAACCTGCGCGACTTCCACCGGGACGCGGTGCTGGTTCCCGTGTCCGCGGAGTCGTTCAAGCAGACCGGCGCGGAGATCCAGGTACGCCGACCCGCCATCGATGCGGCAGAGTGACTGACCGTCCAGGCAGCCGCCTGGACAGCGCGGCCCCGAGCGTGCCGGATGACCGTCGGTACGCGCGGGGCCGTGTGGAGCGACTGGGCTGTACACGCCGCTTGAATGTTGGCGCGGGCGGCAGGCTGAGGCTGGACGATCCCTCTGCTGGTGCTGCCGGGTCAGCCCAGTTGGCTGCGCACCCAGGAGAAGAAGGCGTCCCCGACGGCGGGCTCTTGGTCGGGGAAGCTGCCGAATCCGGTACTCCATTCATCAAGGACGGGCCCTGAATCGGTCAGCAGCCAGTCGACCGAGAGGCACGCTGCCTGAAGACTCGTCGCGATCCTGAGGCACTGCTCTTCTACGTCGTCCCAACCGCGTACGACACTGCCGACTCCTCCCTGGCTGACGTTGGTCATGTAGGCGCCTGCTCCGGTGGACCGATGCAGTGCCGCGATGATCTCCCCCTCCACCAGGTAGACGCGAGTGTCGGCAGTGTGAGGGAGATAGGGCTGCACGAGGTATCCGACACCGGCCTGGGCGACCATGTCGATGGCGGAGGAGAGCTGCTGGAAGGTGTCGATCTTCTGTACCGCGAACCCCATGCCCATTTCCCGGGGTTTGAGGATGTAGGGGCCTCGGCCCAGGCGGTCTTCGACGAGGGGCAGCACGGATCGTGCGTGGCGGCCGTAAGGAACAGCGATGGTCTCAGGGGTGGGAACTCCGAGTGTTGCTGCGCGCTGAGCGATGGCGAGTTTGTCCGTCGCCAGGTACTCGGGTCCGTCCATGGAGCGGTTCAGTAGCAAGGAGTCGCTCTCCTGAATGGTTCGGTAGATCGCCTTGAGGAAATGCGATGCCTGGGGATCCCAGCTGAAATCGTCCACCTGGAAGCACTGTCTTGTGCTCAGCAGGTCTTCGTCTTGGTACCAGAGTGTGGGGCGGTCGGTCGATGCCGGTACCAGCTCATGGACGGGGATGAGCCTCAAGGTGAAGCCGGCGCGCTCGGCGGCCCCGGCGAGGGTTGGCTTCTTCCGGTTGAGGATCTTGTCTGCGAGGCCGGGAAGGAAGTCGTCAGGCCGGTATACAAGGTTGACGGTTTTTACCAGTTTCGACATGGCGCTCTCTGTCGGCATTCAGATCCGCTGGACGGGGATCTCTGGTGAGGTCTGATGAAGGGCGCTGGCATTTGTGGAGACTGAATGCTCGGGATCAGTTCTGCGTGTCGGCCGTCGAGCAGCGCGGTGCGGCGGAACATGCAGCCGGTAGCGGCCAGGGCATCGGGGCGCTGTTTCGTAGATGGCCCCTGCCGTGCGGTCAAGGCGGAAGGGCGCCGCGGCGGCTGTCCGCAAGGGGGCCGGGCAAGCGGATCGGACGTGCACTTTCTCGGCGCAGGCGGTTGGGAGCTGTCAGGCGGGCGCCGGGGTGCGGGCGGTGGCGCGGAGCTTGTGATGCCAGCGCCACAGCGTGAGCAGCGGCCACAGCGTTTCTGGGCCGGCGGACGCCGCGTCGGTGGGGATGGTGAACAGGCGGCTGACCAGCGGGTCGTTGTGGAGTTCGGCGCGATGTTCGGTGACCAGCGCGGCTAGTGCTGCCTGGACGGTGCGCATGTCCGGGAAGGGGAAGACGGCCTTGGGCCGGCGGAGGAGGGCGGGGGGAAGGCGGCGGCGCATGGCTGCGGCGAGGTGCAGCTTGCCGCGGCGTGCGGGCGCGTCGATGTGGGTGGCGAAGGGCTGGGTGAAGGCCCACTCGACGAGCGGATGGTCCAGGAACGGGAAGCGTGCTTCGACGCTGGCACGCATGCCGAGGAAGTCTTCGAACTGCACGACGCGGGTGAGCTGAGTGGTGAACAGCAGGCGGTGGGCGCGTTCGACCGGGTCGCCAGGCAGCGAGGCGTGCAGGTCGAGGACTTCCTGGTGGGCACGGTCACGAAGTGCGAGTGCGTGGTGGGACAGACCGGGGATCTGGCGGGAGGCAGCAAACGTGCGTGCGGTGTCGTACGCGGGGTGCCGGACGTCGACGAGGTGACGGATCGTTGAGGGGCGGCCGACGTAGCCGCCCATGATCTCGTCGGCGCCCTGGCCGTTGAGGACGACGCGCAGCCCGAGGTCGTGGACGGTCCGGTAGTTGCGCCAGATCGCCAGGTGCCGGGGGTCGTCGCCGATCGCGGCCAGATCGCAGATCGCGTCCAGGTCCTCCAATGTGGGCGTGATCGGCTGGGCGACGACGTGGTGGAGGATCCGGCCGTTGAAGCGGTCGGCGAGCAGACGGCTGTGCCGCAGGTCGTCGTCGGCTTCCGGTGACGGGGGTGTGGTGTAGGTGGTGGTGATGCAGGGCAGGGGAGTGTGCTGGGCCGCCAGGGCGGTGATGGCGGAGGAGTCCAGGCCGCCGCTGAGGAACGCGGCCACCGTCACGTCGCCCATCAGCATCCCGCTCACGCTGTCCTCCAGGAGCCGGCTGAACTCCTCTTGTCGCGTAGCTCGGTTGGCGCTGCGTCGCCCGGCTGTGGGGGAGTGGTGCTGGTGGGGGAGGGTCCAGTACGTGCGGGTGTGCGGCCGCGCGCCCGGTCGCAGGGTCATCACGGTGGCGGGCGGCAGCGCCAGGACTCGGTCGATGGGCGTGCGTGCGGGGTCGGCGGGCAGGGTGGTGGAACACAGCAGCTGCCGGGTGAGGGCGTCTAGGTCGGGACGGCGCGGAACGTGTCCGCTGGCCAGGAGCGCTTCGATCTCCGAGGCGAAGATCACGAACCCGTGACCGTGGTGGTAGTACAGCGGCTTGATGCCGATGCGGTCGCGCACCAGCGTCAACTGGCGGGCGCGGGCGTCGAAGACGGCGAAGGCGTACATGCCGCGGAGCTTGTCGAGGGCGCCGACACCCCAGTGTTGCCAGGCCCGCAACACCACCTCGGTGTCGGTGTGGGAGGTGAAGCGGTAGTGGGCGGCGAGTTCGGCGCGCAGCGCGGGGGCGTTGTAGGCCTCGCCGTTGTAGACGATGGTCAGGTGGTCGCGGGTCATCGGCTGCGCGCCCGCCTCGCCGAGGCCGGTCACGGCCAGCCGGCGGTGACCGAGGATCACGCCGTCGCCCTCCCACAGTCCCTCTCCGTGCGGGCCGCGGTGCGCGAGGGCCTGGGTCATTCGCTGCACCGCCGCCGACCATGTCCGGGCCCTGGCTGGTGGGTGCGCGGTGAGGTGGAAGACGCCGGCGATGCCGCAGCCGGAGAACCTCACCGATCCGCTCATGACGGCCTCCGAGCACTGTCGCGGTACACGGCGGCCAGGTGGGGCAGGGCGTCGCCGCGGAGCATGCTGCGGTGGTCGCCGGGCACGACGCTGCGCGCGACGGTGCGGCCGTGATCCAGCCATCCGTCGAGGTGGTGTCCGCCCGTCGAGTTGGGCTGGACCAGGTGCAGGTGCTCCACGGTGCCGTGCGGCTGCCAGGTGGCCAGGGCGCGGTTGTGGCGCAGCAGGACGGGAAGGCGCTGCATGGCGAAGGCGTCGGCGGACTCCGCCAGGGAGAGACGGTCGGTGAGGATGGCGTACTGCGTCTCCGGATGGGCGTCGGTGGCAGCGGCGATGGCCGCCTGGATCTGCTCGATGCTGCGGTCGGGCAGCAGCGCGGCTACGTGCCCGGCCAGCACCCCCACCCTTCCTTCGGTGCTGGGACGGGGCGGGGGCGGGTCGAGCAGCACGAGCTTGTCGACCCGTTCGCCGGCGTCCTCCAGCGCGCGGGCCATGGCGAAGGCGACCGCGGCGCCGAAGGAGTAGCCGGTGAGCGTGTACGGGCCGGTCGGCTGCACCCGCCTCAGGCGCTCCACGTACTGGGCGGCCAGGGCGTCGATGGTGGTGGCCGCGTGGGGGCCGGTGTTGGCAGGCAGGCCGTAGCAGTCCCACCCGGCCGTGTTCAGGGTTTCGGCCAGCGGCCGGTAGCAGTCCACCCGGCCGTCGACGGGGTGCACCAGGAAGTGCGGCCGAGCCACGTCACCGGCCAGTGCGGGAGCGAGCGGGACCACGCGCGCGGCTTCCTCCAGCGCGCCCAGCATCCTGGCGGCGGCTTGCTCGGCCGTGCCGGGCGGCAGCAGATGCGGGTCGACGGAGAAGCGCACGCCCAGCACGCCGTCGGTGATGTTTGCGTTGACGTGCACGGCGGTGGGCAGCACGTTGCCCGCGCCGATCCCCTCACCCGCCGCCATGGGAGCTCTGTTGGACGTACCGCCGGAGTGCGTGTGGCCGAGGTAGTTGAAGGTGACCTCCGGCATGACGGTCTCGGCCAGCAGTGTCCCGAGCGGTGAGGCAGGGGCGAGGTAGCGGGCAGCGGCGAACCCGGCGCCCTGGCGCGGCACCTTCTCCAACTGCCGGGTGAACGCCCGCGCGGTGTCCACCAGCCCCCGCTCCAGGCGGCCGGGGACGAGATGCACGGGGTAGATGCTGGTCAGCCAGCCCACGATCTGGTCCGCGGCCGCAACATCGTGCCGGCCGTGGCCTTCGACGAACACGTACAGGCCGTCTCCGCGGGAGAGCGGAGCCAGGGCGTAGTGCAGGGCGGCCAGCAGCAGCCCCGGTACGGAGGCGCCCTCACGCTGGGCGGTCTCGAGGAGATAGGCGGTGGCGTGGCCGGACAGGCCGCCGGTGTGGTGGTCGAGCTTGCCGTACGGGACCCGCTCGCCCCCGCCGTCACACAGGCGCGGCGTACGGGAGCCCGCCAGGGCCTCCCAGTAGGCAGCCTCCTCGTCCTCGGGCGGGCGGGCGACGACGTCGTCGCTGATGCCCGGCGCGACGGGCAAAGCTCCGGTGCCGCGGCTGCAGGCGGTATTGAGGTCGCGGGCCAGGACCTCCCAGGAGACCGCGTCGGTGATCAGGTGGTGGGCGACCAGGTGCAGCCAGCGGCGCCCGTGCGCGGGGTCGGTGAACAGCACGGCCCGCCACAGCGGCCCGCGCACGAGGTCGAGGCCGCGGTGGGAGCGGTCGAGGATCTCCGGGTCGGGGCCGGTGGCGCCCGGCTGCACCAGGTGCTCCTCCAGTACGGCCGGGCCCGTCGACTCCAGCAGGACGGCGCTCCAGGTGCCGTCCGGGCGGCGGGCGAACCGGGTCCGGAAGGCGTCGTGGCGGGCCAGCACCGCATCCAGCACGTCCCGGAGGTCTTCCGGACGTATCGGCGCATCGTCGGGGAGGGGGAAGAGGCGGGCTTGGTTGAAGTGGTCCGGCTCGGCGAAGCACTGCGCGAAGAACCAGGCCTGTGCCCCGGCCAGCGGCAGGACGGTCCCTCCCGGGCGGCGCTCCAGTCCCCCATCTTCGGTGGGGGCGGCCTCAAGGCGGGCGGCCAGCGCCCGGGGCGTGGCGGCCTGCAGCAGATCGGCCACCGTCACCGGCAGGCCGTTCTCGCGCAGGCAGCCGGTGGCCCGGATGGCCATGAGCGAGTCCCCGCCGAGCGCGAACCACTCCTCATCCAGCCCCAGTTTCTCGCGGCCGAGGATCCGGCTCCACACCGCGAGCACCGTGCGCTGCACGCCGCTGAGCCCGTCACCCTCCGCGCCATCCGTCTCCCCGTCTTCCAAGCCCGGGGGTTGGGGGGCGGGCAGGGCGGCGCGGTCGACCTTGCCGGCCGCCGTCAGCGGCAGCGCCTCCAGGGCCACGACGTCGGCCGGCACCATGGCCGTGGGCAGCCGCTCGGCCGCCCAGGCCCGCACCTCGGCCGCGAATCCGGGCGTGGCGGCCGGGGCGGCGAGATAGGCGATCAGCCGGCCGGCCGGATCCGCCGTGTGATCGGAGATCACACAGGCATCGGTGACGGCCGGATGCGCGGCCAGGCAGCGCTGGACCTCGCCGAGCTCGATCCGGAACCCGCGGATCTTCACCTGGTCGTCCACGCGGCCCACGAGGTCGAACTGCCCGCTGGGCAGCAGCCGTCCGACATCGCCCGTCCGGTACAGACGCACCCCGGTCAGCGGCCCGGCGTGCGGGGTGACGAACCGCTCGGCGGTGAGCTCGGGCTGGTTCAGGTATCCGGCGGCCACTGCGGGCCCGGCCACGCACAGCTCCCCGCGCGCGCCGATCGGCACCAGCCGCAGGTCCGGGTCGAGGACGTACAGCTGGTAGCCCGCCAGCGGTCGGCCGACCGTCACCCGCCCGCCGTCGGTGGGCTGTTGGGGGGAGTGGAGGCGGGCGGCCGCGCACCACACGGTTGCCTCGGTGGGCCCGTACTCATTGTCCAGGACCACGCCCGGCAGCTGGGCGGCGTGGGCTTCGACGAGTTCGCGGGTGCAGCGCTCTCCGCCGATCGCGACGGTGGCGAGCGCCGGGGCCCAGCCGTCCGGCAGAGCGGCCAGGAAGTGCCGGTAGAAGGAGGCCACGAAGTTGACGCGGGTGATGGCGTGGGTGTCGATCAGGCGGCGGACGGCGGCGGGGTCCCGGACATCGTCCCGTGTGTCGGGGAAGACCAGGGTGCCGCCCGTCCACAGGGTCCAGAAGATCATCGAGGCGGCGACGTCGAACTGCAGCGGCAGCGTCACCAGCGTATGCGCCGGCTCGGCGCCGGTGAAGGCGGTGCGTGCGGTGAGCGCGGTGACGGCGCCCGCGTGCGTGGCGACGACGGCCTTCGGGCGGCCGGTCGAGCCGGACGTGTACACCAGGTAGGCGGTGTCGCTGGCCTGCACGTCGGGACGGCGCAGCGGGGCAGGCGCGGGTGGGGCAGGCGCGGGTGGGGCAGGCTCCTCTTCGGCCACCACCAGGGGGTGTCCGGGGGCGAGGTCGCGGACGCGTGGGGCGGTGCGGGGCGTGCAGATGACGGCCGTCGGCTGGGCGTCGGCGAGGATCGCGGCGGCCCGCTCCGCCGGCTCGGCGGGATCCAGGCAGACGTAGGCGGCGCCGCGCCGCAGAACGGCCAGGAGCGCGGCGACGTGCTCCGGGCCGGGCCCGCAGGCCACCGCGACGCGGCCGCCGGGGTCCACCCCCAGGGCGTCGAGCTGGGCTTCGAGCGTGGTCGCGGCGTGGTCGAGGCCGGTGTAGGTCAGCGTGCGGCCGCCCTGCACCACGGCCGCCGCCTGCGGACACTGCTCGATGCGCGCGCCGACCCCTTCGTGCAGTGTCGCCGGGCACGAGGCGGTGGCGGGTCCGGCGGCCAGGTCGAGAATGCCAGCCGCCTGCGTGGGATCGAGCGCCTCCAGCGCGGTGGCGGGCTGTTGCCACGCCTGCGGGTCGGTGAGGGTGTGCAGGATGCGGACGAAGCAGTCCAGCAGGTGCTGGGCGGTCTGCGGGGTGAACAGGTCCCGGTTGTACTCCCACAGCACCTCCACACCGTCATGCCCGGACGTGGAGCCGGGGCCGGGAGGGCGGGGGACGCAGACGACGTTGATGTCGTTCTTCGCCGACCCGTTGTGGTCGATGTGCAGCTGACCGCGCACCCCGGCCGCGTCGAAGACGGGGCGGGGACTGTCGTGGAAGGCGAACATGACCTGGAACAGCGGGTTTCGGGCCGGATCCCGGCGGACGCCGAGGTCCTTGATGATCTCGGTCAGCGGGAACTCTTGGTGGTCCTGCGCGCCGAGCAGGACGTCCATCGCGTGGGCGGCCGCTGCCGCGATGGTGTCGCCCTCACGGATCTGCAGCCGCAGCGGAAGGGCGTTGACGAACATGCCCAGCAGATGTTCGGTGTGCTGCTCGCGCCGGTTGGCCAGCGCCGAGCCGATCACCAGGTCGCTGTCGCCGGTGTGGGAGCGCACCAGCAGAGTGAACGCGGTCAGGAACGCCGCGAACCGGGTCGCGCCGTACGGGGCGGCGAGCGCGTCGATGGCGTCGACCGTCGCGGCCGGGACGTCGGCGCGCACGCAGGCGCCGTTGAAGGTCTGCCGGGCCGGACGCGGGAAGTCCTCCGCGAACGTCACCCCCTGTTCCGGGGCGCCCTGGAGGGTGCGCTGCCAGTACGCGCGCTGGCATGCGTAGTCCCCGGTCGAAGTCCAGGCGTGCTGCCAGGCAGCGAAGTCGCGGTACTGCACCGGAAGATCGGGCAGCTGCGGTGGCCGGCCCGCGGCGAAGGCGGCGTAGGCATCACGGATCTCGCCCAGCAGCCGCACCGCCGACCAGCCGTCGTGCACGAAGTGGTGCTCGGCCTGGAACAGCGTCCACCGCTCGGCGCCGAGGCGGTACAACGTCCAGCGCACCAAAGGCAGCTGGCCGACGTCGAAGATCTGCTGACTGGTGTCGGTGACGTACCGCGCGAGGGCCTCTTCACGGTCCGGCTCGGGCAGGGCGGTGAGGTCGACCGTCTCCAGGCGCACCCGCCACGGCGCGTGGACAGTCTGCACCGGGCCGGGTGGGCGGTCGTGGAAGGTGCTGCGCAGGATCTCGTGCCTTTCCACGATCAGTGACAGCGCCGCCTCGAGCGCCGCCGTATCGAGCGGGCCGTGAAGGTGCAGGGAGCACTGGGTGTTGTAGGCGAGGGAGTCGGGGGCGAGCTGGCCCAGAAACCAGATCTGCCGCTGTTGGGCGCTCAGCGGTGTCCCGTCAGGGTCGTGGGACGCGGCCACGAGCGGGGGCCTGCCGGTGGGCTGGGCGGTGCGCACCTGGTGGGCGATCTGCCGGATCGTGGGCTGGGCGAACAGGGCGCTGACGGGCACGTCGACGCCGAACTCGGCGGTGATGCGGGCGGAGAGCCGGATCAGGACCAGGGAGCTGGCCCCCAGCTGCCGCAGGTCGCACGTCACCCCGGGAGCCCGCCCGCCGAGGAGCTCGGCCGCTGCCGCTGTCAGCGCGCGCTCGATCTCGTCCGCCGGACCGTCACCGTCGCGCCCGCTCCCGGTGCCCGCCGGGGCGGACGGGGCAGGCAGAGCACGTTCGTCGATCTTCCCGGCCGCCGTGCGCGGCAGTTCCTCCAGCACCACCCACGCACTGGGCACCATCGCCGACGGCAGCCGCTCGGCGGCGAAGCCGCCCACCACCGCGGTGTCGGGCGGCGGGCCGTCCGCCCGCGGGGTGAGATAGGCGGCCAGGACCGAGCCCGCCACCGGGTCGCGGCGGGCGGTCACGTGGGCGAGGCCCACGTGCGGGTGGGACATGAGGACGGACTCGACGTGGGCCGGTTCGATCCGCTGCCCCTGGACCTTGAGCTGCCGGTCGACGCGCCCGGCGAAGACGAACCCGACGCCGTCTTCGGTGAGTTCGACCAGGTCGCCGGTGCGGTAGGCGCGTGCGCCGTCATCCAGGGTGACGAACCGCTCGGCGGTGAGCTCGGGCTGTGTGAGGTAGCCGATCGCCAGCTGCGCGCCGGTGATGTACAGCTCCCCGCGTTGGCCGGGCTCGCCGACCGGTTGGGCGTCGGCGTCCAGGAGCCGGTAACCCGTCCCGGAGACCGGGCGGCCGATCGTCAGCGGCGCGCGCTGGCCGGCGCCGTCCCACACACAGGCGCCGCTGCTCCACACCGCCGTCTCGGTGGGCCCGTACTCGTTGTACAGCTCCACTTCCGGCAGGAGCGCGGCGTGCCGGTCGATCACGCTCTCGCCCCACCGCTCGCTGCCGATCATCACCCGCCGCAGCCCGGCCGGTGGGCCTCCAAGGGGCTGGAGGCAGTCGAGGAGGACGGGGTAGAGGGAGGAGAGGTAGACCAGGTCGGTGATTGCCTCGTCGTGGAGGAGCCGGGCGGTGGCGGGCACATCCCGCAGCCCGGCCGGGGCGATGACCAGGGTGGCGCCCGACAGCAGCGTCCAGAACAGGGTCCCGGTGTACACGTCGACGGCCGGGGAGTGCAGCAGCGGCACCCGGCCCGGGGTGCCGTAGGCGTCGATGCGGGCCGCGGTGGAGTGCAGCAGGGCCGTGTGTGGCAGCAGCACGCCCTTGGGCCGGCCGGTGGAGCCGGAGGTGAACACCGTGTACGCCGGATCCGCGGCGCGCGCCGCCGCACCGTGCTGGGGGGTGCTGCGGTCGCGGCCGCGGGCGGCCAAGTCGTCGATGTCCAGCACGGCGTTGGACAGGCAATCGTTCTGTCGGCTGCTGGCGATCAGGGCGTGGGGGCGGGCGTAGGTGAGCACGTCGGCCAGGTAGCCGTCGGGGGCGGCCGGGTCCAGCGGAAGGTAGGGGCAGCCGATGGCGAGCGTGGCCAGGATGGCGGCGACGGCGTCCGCGCCCGGTTCCAGCGCCACCGCGACCAGCCTGTCGCGGCCGGGCGGAGCCGGCAGGGAGGACAGGCCGGCGACGATCTCCTCGGTCCGGCGGGCGAGCTGCCGGTAGGTCACCGACGTCCCGCGGTCACGGACCGCCACCCGGTCCGGGTGAAGGCGGCAGACCTGTGCGAACGCGGCCGTCAGGTTCGGTGCCTGCCGCACGGTGGTCGCGCTGATGGTCACGGGGATGCCTCCGAGGCGGCGATGGATGCGTGGATGCGCTCGAGGTCGGCGGCGGGGAGCTGGCCGTCGAGGTGGTGCAGCAGGTGCTTGAGGTACTGGGTCCGCTGATCGGGTGGGGTGTCGGGGCGGTCCAGGAACAGCACGTCGTGGCGGGTCAGCGCGCGCACGGCGAACATCGGCACCGGGCAGCGCATCACCTCAAGGTCCGGATTGCGCACGCTGGTCACGGTGCTCAGCGGATGGAACTCGCCGATCATCAGGCCGCGCGCCACGAAGTCCATCCGCAGCCGGGCGTGCCCGTCGTCGATGAACTCCGTCGCCGCCTCGGGCGGCAGGCCGGGAAAGAACGCAAGTAACGCGCCAGCCCGGAAGGACTCCGAGTCGGGGAACAGCTCCTGGTAGAGACCGGCCAGGGCATGGCCTGTATCTACTGCCTCGTCCAGAGAGCCCGTGCCGGTGCGGACGGCCACCAGATGGACGAGGTTGCGGCGCAGCGCCGGGGAGAGGCGCGGGCAGATCGCGCCGGGCCGGCCGAGGCGAGGGTGCGGCTGGGTGACGAATTCATCCAGCCACTCCATCGCCTGGCCGTACGCCGGGTAGCGGTCGTACAGGGACGGTGCGCCTTCGGTGTCGGTCAGTGATCCGGGCTCGAACGGGTAGCCCACAGGGTGCGGGCGCACGGCAACTCACCTCTCAGGACAGCGCAGACAGGCGTGGGTGGTGCCGGGCCGCCGCCATCAGCGGGGCGGCCCGGCAGGGTAGGAGCGGGTTCTCCGCGGCAGTGGCGCCGCTCAGAGGTGGGGTCAGGCCGGGCAGGCGGCGAGCTCCCGGCCGGTGGTCTGCGTGGAGGTGAAGCCGTCCGGGCCGACAGGCCGGTCGCCCAGCAGCGTGACCCGGTGCATCACCCGGGGCTCGCCGGTGTGGGCGAAGTCGCCGACCCCCAGATGGGCGGTGGAGCGGTTGTCCCAGAACGCGACGCTCCCCGGCTCCCAGCTGAAACGCACCGTGTATTCGGGTCGGGTGACCTCCTGGAACAGCAGCTCCAGCAGGTGCCGGCTCTCCACCGGGCTCAGATCGACGATCCGGCGGACCCGGGCGGGGTTGACGAAGAGCGCCTTGCGTCCGGTCTCGGGATGCACCCGCACCACCGGGTGGACAGCCACCAGCGGCTCGCTGTTGACCCTCTCCAGGATCTGCCGGTCCGTCTCGTCGTACGGGCTCATGTCGTACGCGGCGAAGAAGGTGTGCTCCGCGCGCAGACCGTCCACGAACTGCTGCAGATCCTGCGGCAGTCCTTCGTAGGCGGCCTCCAGATTGGTCCACTGGGTGTCGCCGCCGTGCGAGGGCACCGTCTCGGCGCGCAGGACCGAGCCCGCCGGCGGATTGACCGCGTGGGACATGTCCGTGTGCCAGGCGCCGATGCCGTGATGCAGGCGGGAGCGGTAGTGCTCCTCGTAGTCCAGCCCGTAGGCGTCGAGGTCGATCTGCGGGGAGATCGTCAGGATCTGCGGGAAGTCGTCGAGCGCCCCGCCGCTCTGCGGCCGGGCCCGTCCGGTCAGCTCCCCGAACCGCGCCGTGAACGCCACCTGCGCGGCGTGGTCGAGGCGCTCCTGGCCGCGGAAGAACAGGACCTTGTGCTCCAGCAGCGCCGCCCGGATCGCGGCGACGACCGGCTCCGGCATGGGAGCGGCCAGGTCCACGTCACTGACGAGGGCGCCGATGTGCCCGGCGACCCGGGCAACCGTGAGTGTTTCCGTGGTGGTGGTCATGCGCGGACTCCCTCGCGGACGGGCAGGGCGGCGAACGGCTTGCCTGCGATGGCACGGGACGGCTCGCCGTCCGGGCCGACCGGGATGTCGCCCAGCAGCGTGACCCGGAAGAGCGTGCGCTTCTCCCCGGGCGGCGCGTCGGCCGGGCCCAGGTGGGCGGTGGAGCGGTTGTCCCAGAACGCGACGTCGCCCGCGCTCCAGCGCCAGCGGACTGTGAACTCCGGCCGGGTGATCTGCTCGTAAAACAACGCCAGCAGCGCGCGGCTCTGCGCCGGGGTGAAGCCGCAGATCCGGTTGGTGGAGGCGGGGTTGACGAACAGCGCCCGGCGTCCGGTCTCCGGGTGCACCCGCACCACCGGGTGCTCGGACACCAGCGGGTGCTCCTGGGCCAGCTTCAGCACATCGGCGTCCAGCAGGTCGTGCAGCAGCATCTGGCAGCCGGCGAAGAACGCATGCTCCGCCCGCAGTCCGTCGGCCAGCGTGCGCACCGGCTCCGACAGGCGGGCGTAGGCGGCCTCCAGATCCGTCCACTGCGTGTCCCCGCCGAACGCCGTGACCGTCTCCGCCCGCAGGATGGACGCGGCCGGCGGGTTCACCGCGGGGGTCAGGTCGGTGTGCCAGCCCGCGGTGTAGTCCAGCCACCGCTGCCGGTAGTGCTCCTCGAAGTCCACTCCGTAACGCGGGTCGACCGCCTCGGCGTCGATTTCGAGGATCTCCGGGAAACCGTCCGGAGCGGCGCCCGAGTGCGGGGCCGGGCGGCGGGTCAGCTCCCCGAACTGCCGGGCGAGCGCCACGTGCTCGGCGTGCCCGAACCGCTGGCCCGGGAAGAACACCACTTTGTACTTCAGGACCGCCGCCCAGATCTTGCGGCGGACGGGATCGTCCAGAGTCCGCGACAGGTCGACACCGGTGATCTGCGCACCGATGTGACCGGCCAGCGGCGTAACGGTCAGCGTGGACAGCGTGCCAGGAGGATGCACCTCGTGACCCTTTCGGAGATCGGGGCCCAGCCCATCACCTGTCCGTGCCGGACGGCGGCCAGGTGGCGCTGCAGCCCGGGAGGTTCGCTCGGGCCCCGGCAGCACATCGCACGCGGCTGTAGCGGATCCAGACTCGGAAGTGTCGCGGTTCGTCGCGGAATGCGCGCGACATCGCGTCGCGCACTGTCGCGAATCAACGCTTCGCATCCACAGGCAAGTTCGGTCTCGATACGGTGTGGGCCACCACCGTTGCGCCACTCGCACCGGAGAGGAATCCAGAGGTGACCCACCCTCGGCGGCGCCGAAAAAAGTCCCCCAACGCAGCCTTACAAGGCTGGATCAAACGGTCCGGAAGGAGCCTCGGCGAACTGGCCCTTGAGGTAAAGAGCGACCTGCTGATCATGGGCTATATCGATGTCACTCCGCCGCACCGCACCCGCATCGGCCACTGGGCCAGTGACGGCGAGATGCCCAGAGACCCCCGGATTTCGGAGGCCGTCGCCCATACCCTCACGCGCCTGTGCGGCCTCGCTCAGGCTCTGACCCCCGCGGATCTGGGTATGAACCCCAGCGCGGCATCCGGTCGCGGCTCTGACCATCCCGCGTCGCCTGTCGCGACGCCCGGCGAAGCAGGTGATGATCCCACGAAGCGACGGACCGCCCTCGCACTGATCGGCGGCACGGCCCTGGCTCCGCTCATGACGCCGGGCGCCGCCAGCGCAGACACCGCCCGCGCCTACACCCACCACGCCACCCTCACCCAGCTCGACCCCACCGGCCTCGCGGAACTCGAGAACACCGTCGACCGCTTAGGCACCACCTACTCTTCCAAACCGCCGCGGGAACTGTGGCCCATGGCCGCCCGCCAGCGGCACCACGTCTTCACCCTCCAGCACGAGCACCGGCACTCCCTGCGCGAAGCACGCGAACTGGCCCGCCACGCCGGCATGCTCTCGGTGATCCTCGCCTGGATCGCACACGACCTTGGCCAAGGCGACCTCGTCCAGGCCTACTGCGACGATGCCTGGACACAGAGCGAGCAGTCGGGCGTTCTTGAGGTCGGCGCCTGGGCCGAAGACGTTCGCAGCACCCATGCCCTGTACGACAACCGGCCCCTGGACGCCCTCGTGGCAGCAACCCGGGGCATGGCCGTCGCCCCCCGCAACGGCAACGCTGCCATACGGCTATCCGCCCAGGTCGCCCGCGCCTACGCCCGGCTCGGCAAGGCAGATGACTTCGAGCAAGCCGCCGTCCGCGCCCACAACCACCAGCAGCGGCTGCCGCTCCACGGGGCAGGGCTGTTCGCCGTGGACGCAGTGCGGATCACCTCCTACGACGCCTCCAGTTACGTCTGGCTCGGCCACGCCCCTCGGGCGCGCGCCGCCGCCGAGGAGGCCATCGGCCACTACCGGGCCTTCCCGGGCCCCTTTCAGGCCCCGACGCGCCTGGCGATCGCCCAACTGGACCTGGCTCAGGCACACTCGGCGCTCGGCGAGCCGGACGCCGCCATCGCCATGGCCCGCGAAGCCCTCGCCAGCGGCCGCCTAGTCGACTCCGTCCGGGGCCGCGCCCAGCAACTCGATCGCACCCTGCAGCGGCGCTACCCCCAGCATTCCGCCGTCGCCGAGTTCGGAGAGGAACTGCACGTCCTCCTCGCAGCGTGAACGAAAGGATCACCAACCGGACGTCACGTACGGGCGCACATCGACCGCGTGCATGCCCGCGGCCCGCGCCGCCGCCAGCCCCTCCTCCGCATCCTCGACCACGAGGCAACGCTGCGGCGCCACCTGAAGCCGCCGCGCCGCCTCCAAAAACAAGTCCGGCGCAGGCTTGCCCCGGTCTGCGTCCTCCCGGGTCACCACGGTGTCGAACAGATGAGCCAGCCCCGTGGCGGCGATGCCCGCCCGCACGACAACACCCCCGCCCCCGGACGCCACGGCGCAGGCCAGACCACGCGCACGTGCGCTCTCGACCCACCCGACGACCGTCTCGAATGCCCTCAGGGACGGCAACTCTTGAATGATCATTTCGCCGCAGCGGTCAAGGACGTCGGCCAGCGGCACCGCGACACCCAGTTCCTCCAACAGGCCGTCCACGGAGGTCCCGAGCCGCTCGCGGTACCAGTCCTCGCGTAAGTCGACAGAGTGCGTTTTGAGCGCTCCTGCCAAACTTCGGTAGTTCAGGGGCTGAGAATCGACCAAGGTGCCGTCCCAATCCATGATCAACGCCTCATACCCGTCTAGATCCAGATCCATGAACGAACCCTTCCCATAAGCACGCCGAGCGACCCACAAGCCCGGCCACGTTATGCCCAACTGGCAATGAGCGGCAGGCACCACAGATACGGGTTCAGACCCGCTGCCGCACTGAACCCTCGCGGACTGCGTGCGCGGAGGCGCCACGCACGGGGCGGCCTGCGGGACGCCCTCGTCAGGATGTCTGCGCCTGCGCGGGCGTGGGGTCCAGGGAGTCGAGGAGCTGGCCGAAGGTGATCTTCTCGTCGTGGTAGTCGAAGGTCATGGCGGCGGCGAGAGCCTCCCACCGGTCGGTGCTGCGGCCGCAGTGGTCCAGCAGGATCTTCAGGGCGACGTCGGGTTCGTTGTGGGCGAGGACCTCGTCGGCGGGGATCTGGCGCAGGTGCTCCAGGGTGCGGTAGCGGGACTTCACCACGGCGCGGTAGACCTCGGAGCGGGAGAGGATTTCACCGGTGGCGGGGGAGTCGAGCCAGGACTGCAGGACGGCCGCGGGGTGGGGGTGCTTGCCGAGTTCGTCGTCGTGCACCAGCCGCACCACACCGTCGTCCTCGTCTTCGGGCACCGGGACGGCGGCCGCCGCGGCCAGGAACCAGTCGGGGCCGCCGGCCTTCTCTGCGATCCAGGCCAGTTCGGCGGGATGCAGCCCGTTCAGGACGTCCGCGACGGCGGCGTGCGGTGTGTGCGGGTTGGCGGCGAGGACGGTCAGTGCCTGGACCCGACGGTGCTCGGAGTGGCGTTCCAGGAGCCGGGCCGGGCGGTCGCGGTCCGGGTCGACGTTGTCGAGGACGCGGATCAGGGTCCGGCTCGGCTTGGGGGAGACGACGGCCGGCGGATCCAGCCGGGCGAGCTGGGCGCAGGCCCCGGCGAGGTGGTCGGGGTTGGCGCTGAGGAGGGCCAGGTCCTCGGCGAGGCGCAGGACGCGGCCGTCGAACTCGTAGTCGCCCTCCTGCTTGTCGGACCAGGTGAGCAGCTGGCCGCGGGTGACGAGCGCGTCGGCGGCCGCGTGCAGCTGGTCGGCGGCGAGGTCGGCCAGGCGCGGGTTGGTGTGGACGCGGTGTGCGATGTGGTGCAGGGTCCGGCGGGCGGTCACCTGCGGGTTGGGCAGGTCAGCCAGTTCGGGCAGGCACAAGGCCGGAAGGCAGGCGCGCAGCAGGTCCTCGCTGAGAGCGGGCGCCGGGTCGGCGGGGACGTCCTCGCAGTCGGGGTCGGCGGTGCGGAGCCGGGCGTCCTCGAGGGCCTGCGTCTCGGCCTGGTCCAGCAGCAGGTGCTGGACAGCCGCCCCGAGCACGGGGTGCGCGGTGAGCTGCGCCCACCGCTCGGGGCAGCGGGTCAGCATCGCCCAGCCGTCGCGGCCGCTCAGCTCCAGCGACCAGTCCTTCGAGTGCGCGGAGACGGCCTCCCAGCCCTCTTCGGGCTCCGGGTGGAGCAGGTACGCGGCGAGCGGGGTGAGGCAGGCTTCCAGGACGGCGTCGAACAGTTCTGGCGGCACGGGCGGGGCCGGAGCGGCGGCCTTGGTGCGGGTGTAACGGTCGGGGTCCCAGTCCCGGACGACCTGCTCCACCTCATGCTGGGGGAGGCGGGGCAGGAGCGCGATCGCCGCCTCGACCTGGTGAGGGTGCCGTGCCAGCGCGGAGATCAGCCCGGCCCAGGCCCGGCGGCGGTGCCGCAGGATGGCGGGCACGTCGGCGGCGGTCACGGTGCCGTCGGCCGCCAGGGCGGTGAGCGTCTTCTCGTCGGCGTGCACCAGGAGCCGGCCGCGCACACGCTTGGCAGAGGTCCGGGCCAGCAGCGCGGGCAGCGCTTCCTTGAGGGCTTCCTCCCGCCACCGGTCGGCCTTCGCGTCGAAGCCGTCCGGCGTCGTCGCCGGAGTGCACAGGGCTTCGATCACCGTCTTGAGCGCTTCTTTGGGGAGGTCCTCGCTCGTCGCGAGCTCCCGCCACAGCGGGTACGTACGGGGGTTGACCATCCTCGGATCCCCTCCACTCCTGACCCGGCGTCACTGCCTGGTCGCCATCCGTGGAACGACCGTACGGCGCACCCGGGCCCGAGCGGGGGGGCGATCCACGAAGTCGCCTCGCCTCCATGCGCTGCGCCCGGTGTCTGCGAGGGCGCGGCAGGTCAGGGATGAGCGCGCGAGTTCCAACGGCCCGGCTAACCCTCGACTCGCTGGAGCGTGCCGTTTGTCCCGGGCGCGTACTCGCGATGGCTGTTCTTCTCGATCTTGCGGGTGACCTCGTGGGCCAGGTCGACGTTCTGCATCTGGGCGAGGGCGACGTGGTACAAGAACACGTCGGCCAGTTCCTCGCCGGCGTCGGGCAGGCCCTTGCGCCAAGCCGTGAAGGCCTCGCCAACCTCAGCGTTGAGCAGGCCGAACTCAAGTGCGATGTCAGTGGTGTTGAAGCCCTTGGTGAGCTTGTTCTCCCAGGCAAGCTTCTGGGCTTCGGCGATGTCCGCGGGGTCCCCTTGACGGTGCTGTGCGACTTCTGGGGAACCTTAGCGAGGCACAGGGCCCTGATGTGGGTAGACGGACGGAGTTCAGCCAGTGGACCGCCCCGCTGCGAATGGTCCGACGCCCGCCCTCCCTTCCGCTCGGAAGAGGTGCGGGTCGCCGGGCCTGCATGGAGCCAGAGCGAGAAGAGATGCCATGAGTGGTCCCGCACACGGTTTCACCGCGGTGGATACACAGCCCGCACCGGCGACATGGGTAGGCGTACTGGACCGCCTGGACAGCGAGCCGTTCTACGCCGACTACAAGAAGCGCCTCCATGAACTCCTCCGCCCGAGCGCCGGCGAGAGGCTCCTCGAAGTCGGGGCCGGGACCGGTGAAGCCGCCCGCGCGGCAGAAGACCGCTACGCGGTTGACGTGGTCGCCGTCGACCGGTCCGTCACCATGGCCGGCGAGTGCCGGGCCCGGGGCACCTCCCGGGTTCTCACGGCGGACGCGCACCGGCTTCCGTTCCGCACCGGACGCTTCTCGGGAGCGTGGGCCGACCGCGTTCTCCAGCACGTCGACGACCCCCACGCGGTACTCGACGAGATGATTCGCGTCGTGCGCCCCGGTGGACGCATTGCGCTCGCCGACGCCGACTACGACACCCAGGTCCTCGACATCAGTGACCAGGACCTCGCACGCCGTGTTCTGCGTTTCCGCGCCGACCACATGCTGCGCCACGGAACTCTCGCCCACCGACACGCGGGACTCCTTGCCGACCGGCGCCTCACCGACATCACCGTGGAGCCCCGCACACTTGTCGTACGGGATCCCCGGGCGGCCGACCGCGTGATGGGGCTCCGGACGTGGGCGCACACCGCCGCGGACCACGGGCACCTTGAGGTCGATGAGGCCGACCGGTTCGTCGCCCTGTTCGACGAGGCAGTCAGCCGGGGCAAGTTCCTCTACGCCGTCACGTTCTTCCTCACCGGTGCAACCCGCCCAGACACGCATGCGCCTGCAGCCACCTGACCGACTCGCGCTGGGGACCGGTCGGCGACGGGTGGGTCTGGCATCCTGACCTTCATGGTCACCACTCGCCTGCACTGGTCAGACCTTCCGGCGAAGACGCGGGCCGCGATCGAGGCGACGACCGGCCCCATCCACCAGGCCGAGACCGTGTCGGGCGGGTACAACAGCGAGATCGCCGTACGGCTCGACACCGCCCGTGGAACGCTCTTCGTCAAGGGGCTGCGCAGCGATCACCCGCGCGCCTGGACCCAGGGCCGAGAAGCCGCGGTCGCCCCGCACACCGGCGGCCTGGCTCCGAGCCTGCTGTGGCGGGTGAGAGAGACTGGCTGGGATCTCCTCGGCTTCGAGTTCGTCGCCGACGGGCGTCATGCCGACTACTCGGCCGGCTCGCCCGACCCTCTGCTCCTGGCCGACGCCCTCACGCGGCTCGCCGAGACGTCCGTGCCGGACATCGAGCTGAAACGCGCCGAGAAGCGCTGGGCCGCCTACATCCCCGAACCGCGGCACCGCGCCGCGCTGGCCGGCGAGCACCTCGCCCACACGGACTTCAACCCGGAGAACGTGCTGATCGCCCACGAGCGGGCCGTGATGGTCGACTGGGCCTGGGCGACCCGCGCGGCACCCTGGCTCGACCCGGCCCTCGCCTGTATCTGGCTCATCGCCACCGGAAAGCAGACCCCCGCCCAGGCCGAGCAGTGGGCTGCGCGGATGCCGGCCTGGCACATGGCCCCCCGCGACGCACTGAACGCCTTCGCACAGGCCAACGCGAGGCTCTGGACCGAGATCGCCGACGAGAACCCCGGACCCTGGTCCGCTTCACTGAGGGACGCGGCCGGACGCTACGCCGCCTTCCGCAGCACGACATGAGCCACGGAGTGATGAGTGGCCCCGACCGGGGCCGACCGCGACAGGCGCCCCGGCCACGTGAGGAGCCCGACCTCGGTGCTCGACCCGCTCACGGCGTCCGTCGGCGAGCGCATCATCCCTTCGAGCGCTCTCGCGGGAGACTCAGCGCCAACTCCCCGCGCGGGCCTAGAGTTGTCGCGTCCGCGACGCGCCCACCCGGGAGGAGGTCCCGTTGCATCACCGGTACCGCCCTGCCGCCGCTCCCACCGTGCCGTGCGCCCGGGTCTCTTCCTCATGAACTCGCCCCGCACCCCGCAGTCCTTACGGATCCTGTGGCTCGGCACCTCGATCATGGAACACCGCCAGGCCCACAGTCCCCGTCTGACCGACCCTGCCACCCTCGCCCAGGTCGGCGAGACGGTCCGGATCACGGAGCACCGCTCCACCGGCTACGTCCACCACGTCCACCTGGCGCTCCAGCTCGCCCACCCCCGCGTCTCCTTCATCTGCGACAACCGCGGACAGGGCGGCGCCACCTCCCGTGACCTCGCCACGGCCGCCCACGCACTGCCACCGCACCCGCGCTACGACCTTGCGGTCTACGGATGCGGCATCAACGACGTCTGGCGCGCCCACCAGGGGCGCACGGCCGAGGCCGTGTCCATCCAGGAGTACGCCGAGCATTACGCCGCCACCCTCGCCGTCCTGACCGGGCGAGCCCGCCGCGTCCTGTGCGTCTCCGAGACCCCGTTCGGTCCGGTCGGCTCCCCGGGCAGCGTCGACTCCATGAACGGCGATCTCGACCGCTACAACCAGGCCGCCGCCCGGACCGCCGCTGCCGCCGGAATCCCGTATATCGACGTCTGGGCACCGTTCACCCAGGTCGCCCGCGAATTCGCGCACCAGTCAGGGCGGGAGCAGGCGACGCTGTGGAGCGACGGGGTCCACCTCTCCGACCTCGGCGTCACTCTCCTCACGCAACACGTGGCAGCGCACCTGCGCGACGAGCGTGTCATCGAGCAGCTCCTGCGGGCACCAGTCGACCCCAGCGAAGGACGGTGACTCCCCGTGCACGGGCGGACGTTGATCACGGTCCTGGCGGCCACCACCGCCACAGCCTTCGCCTCCCCTTTCCCGGGGACCGCCGCACCCGGCCGGATGGAGCAGGCCGTCCTCGGCTCGCTGCTTGTTGCCCGCCTGCGCGACGCCTTGCTCGGGGGCGGCCCCGGCGGAGCCGCCGCCCCAGTCGCTCGCCGGACCCTTCGCTGGCGCGCTCGCCGACTTCGATGCCTGCCGCTACGCCCGAGTCACCGTCAGCCTGCCCCTCCTGGTCCGCGCCGGCCACGTGCTCGCCCTCAGTGGAAGGGACACCGACCAGTACGCGCTGCCGGCCAAGGTCTACCTGCTGGCCACCCGCATGCTCGTCAAACTCGACGAAACCCCCCTCGGCTGGATCGCCGCCGACCGCGCCCGCCAGTTCGCGAACGCGGCCGACGATGCCCTCGCGGTCGCTGAAGCCGCCCGCCAGGCGGCCGTGCTGGCGAGGAGGGCCGGTCGGCACAACGAGGCGCTGTCCCTCCCGCCGCGGACCAGCCCGACTTGCGCCGCGTCGGCCGGGCCGGCACCTCGCTGCGCGGCCTCCTGGTCCAGAGCGCCTCGTACACGCTCGCGCGCCGCGGTGACCGTGTGCAGCTGACAGCTGTCCTGCCGGACTCAGGGCTCGGACAACCTGCCCGGCACGCCGGTCTGCGCGCTCGCACGGTGGTCGGACGAACGCGCGGGCTCTCCCAGCAGGAACCCCGCGATGGGCTACTTGCCCTTCCGCTTACGCTTCGAAGAGCGCTTGGGCTGGTTGCGCACCACGTTGCTGCGGTCCGGCCGGGGAGGGGTGCGCTGCGGGGTTGTTCCTGCCCGGAGGACCGTCTTGATTCGGGCGTCGAGGGCTTGCCGCTGTTCCGGAGTGGTGGCGTCCGCCGGGCACTCCAGGAGGTGCTGTGCTGCGATGGCGACGACATCGTGTTCCCAGACCGTGCGTTCGCGGGGATCGCGCGGGAGCGGGTAGTCGGGTCCGTAGAGCTGTTCGAGGAAGGCAAGCGCCTCCTCGTCGCTGACGGTGATGATCTCGCGATCGGGGACGCGCAGGGCTTTGGCCTCACTCTCACGGATCTCGTTGAGCAAGTTGAGGCGGGTGCGCTCCTTGGGGAGCGGGAGCCGGCGGTTCTGGGTCAAGCCGGCGGCCATCGCGGCGAACGCCACGAGCCCGGCAGGACTGTTCGCGACGGCCTGGTTGAAGTCGACCCCCGGCTCGCCGGCACCCCTGAGCGCTGTGACCAGTTCGCGCGCGGCTTGTTTGTACTCGTTCGGGGCGTATCGGTCGATCAGGGGGGCGGCGCCGTCGGCGGCTTCACGGTTGGTGATGTGAACGCCTGCCATCTCGCCCAGGCGCAGAAGCTGGTTCGCGAAATCCAGAGCTTGCTGGTTGGGGAACTCGAAGCGGAACTGCGGGGGTGGCGTGCGGCCGGGATCGTCGTCCCAGGTGGCGACCCGGTCGATGACCGCAGCGAGTGTCTCGGCGTCACGGTCGATGTAGGCGAGAATCGCGCGACGGGAGAACGCGTACATGCGACCAGTGCGCTCGACGACGTCTGCGGGCAGCTCGTCCATGATGGCGCTGACCGCGCTGCGCAGCGCCTCGTCTTCCTTCGTTTCGCCACGGGCGGCACGCCGTGCCGTCCGTCGGGAGGGAAGGGTACGAACGGCGGCGATGGCCATGGCGAGCTCGAAGCACAGCATGCTCTGGTTGTCGGGCTCCTGATCACGGAACTCGGCGACGGCGTTCTCGATCTGGCGCTCGTCGCCGGTGTGGACGGCCTGCACGGCGCGCAGCCAGAGCCCGACGGGGTAGTGGGGGAGCCCGGGGTCGAGGGGAGCGTCCATTTCGTCCAGGAACGCGGTGGACATCATCGAGGCGGCGACCTTAGGCCAGGTGTGCCACAGGTTGACGCCATGCCCGTCGTCGACCAGGCGCGCGATCCTGTCCGAGGCCAGGTTCGACACGGTGGTGTTCCGGGCGTTCTCGGTCAGCGCGCCCACGATCCATGTGGCGCCGGCGACCCACCCGGCCTCCGTGCCGCCCGCGCACCTGCGGTGGAGTGCGGCCGCATCGAGCAGTTCGTCTAGCCCGCCGACCAGCCGGATCAGCGGGGACACCGCGGTCGCCAGTTGGGCGAGGAGCTTGGCGCGGCCGTCCGGACCCAGTTCAGTGGCACACCGCCGGGCGGCCTGCTCCAGCAGGCCCACGGCGCCCTGGTCGGCGGTCGCGGCGAGTTCGGCGCCGAGCTTCGCCCACGGCTCGTCGGCGTCAGGGTGCTTCGAGAACAGGGGGACCGAGGTATTGGTGCCAGCGGCGTTGACCTGGGCCCAGGCCGCGAGGATCTGCGCGCTGCGCTCGGCGTCGTACACCACGCCTCCGCTCGCCGCCACGAGCGCGTCCGCTGACCACAGGGCCGCGTCCTCCATGAGCGTCTCGGTCAGGCGCCGTTGTTCGGCCTGTTCAATCAGCATGCGAGCCATGCCCCCCACGTCGTGCCTCGCGCTGACCTCCAGAGCGGGGTGCGCGAGCGGTGATCTCGATGCTCCAGCGTTTCAGTCCCGCCGTGATCGCGGCAAGGCGGCGGGCGGAGTATCAGGGCGCAACGCCGTGAAGGGCCTGGGTGATGATGCCGAGCGTGGTCCAGTCGACCGCCGGGGCCTCGGGATGCAGGAGGTGAGCGACGCGTGCCACTTCGACGTGCGTGCGTTCGGTCTCCTCGGCGTTGCCGTGGCCGGCCTGGTCGGCGCGGAGTTCGTCGATCTCGGTGTCGCTGAGTTCGACGGCGTAGACAGCCTGGACATGGACGGAAACGGTGCCCGCCGACTGGCGGACTCCCACCGCGTGCAGACGGCTGGGGTCCAGGCGCAGTCCGGTCTCTTCCGCGAACTCGTCCGCGGCCACCTGCCGTGGGTCGCCGGTCTTCGGCGCGGAGCCGCCGGGAAGTTCACGGATGAAGCCATCCGCTGTGCGGGCGGGAGAGCGGAACTCCCGGACCAGAACGACTTCGCTGTCCAGCCACTGCGCAGCGGGACGGAAAGCGACGACGGTCGAGAGGTCCGGGCGGCCGAGCACAACTTCGTTGGACTTCTCGCGCTGTTCGGCCGCTACCCACACGCGCGCCGCGTACGCCCAGAACAGCACGTGAGCCCGCGCCGGGCCCACACGGAACGTCCAGGCGATCCGGCCGCCGAGCAGCTGGTTACCCGCTTCTTCCTGTGCGGCCAGCCATGCGCGGAAAGAGGAGGTGCGCCACAGCAGCAGCGGCACGTCGCGCTGTCCGGCGATGCGGGCGGCGCCGGGGCCGATGCGGTCCAGAGCGAGGGCGACCGTCTTGGCCAACGTGTCCGCGACGGGCGCCTTCAGGTCGTCGGCGAGTGCCTGGAGAAGGCGCACGTGCACGGCGTGCTCCGGGCAGCCCAGGACGGCGCGGCCGCCGTCCATGTCCTCCCCGAACTCGACGTTCGTGGACAGGCCCGGCAGCGTGTCCATCGCGCGCGGCACCCAGTACAGGATCTCGTCGGCACGCCCTCGGTTGTCGCGTTCCCAGTCGAGCTGCCCCGTGAAGTCGCTGCCGCGTGCCCCGTCCCGGGCCTCGGGGACGAACACCACGAGCGTGCCGGGCTGCCTCCACTGCATGGTGATCTCACGGAGAGCTTCGGGCCGCCACGAGGGGACCTCGGCGGTCCGCGGAGACGGGCCCGCGAGGAAGATGCTGGCCACGTACGTCTCGGGGGGCTCCTCGTCGGCGAAGACGGGCTGGACGTCGCTGGCTGCGGGCATGCTTGTCGTCACTGTCTGTCCTTCATGTCATCCGCGTCTTCCGAGTGTCGGCAGGCCGCCTGACACCGCTCGCACGCTGCGCCCCCTGCGGGCCGACCGCTTCGCGAGCAGCAACTGGCGGGCCAGCGTGCCCCAGTGGGCGGCCTCGTCATCCCGACCCGACGCCCTCCGCAGCGCTCCGGCCGCAAGCATCGCCGCCCGCGTCCGCCCGTACAAGGTGTCGGCCACCGAGGAGACCGCGCCGCGGACCCGGACCGCGCCGGGCGCGCCCCGCGCGCACAGCACCAGCCGCCGGTCCGGGTCTTCCTCGTCCAGGTGCGCGGCGTACAGGCCGGCCCGGCTGCTGCCCAGGGCGATTCTCCCGAGCAGTATCAGCAGTGCGGCGTCGCACGGCAGTAGTACCTCTTCGGGCCGGGCCCCGCGGGCAGGAGCGAGCGCGACCAGGACGGCGTGTTCGTCCTCCCGGCGGACCCACATCTGGAGGGTGGGCCAGGTGGCGCCGGGGGAGAGCGCGGGATGGCGGGGGAGCGCGTCCACGAGTCGGCCTCCGAGGTCACGGGTGGGTCTGCGGCGGGGTGACGGACCTGGGCGCCCGGTCAGAGCAGGAGTCCGGTGTGTTGCTCACTGAGACCGCCCGGAGCCGGTTCCGCCTACGTGGCCACGCGGCGTCTGTCCGCGGAATGCCGCAGCGGCGGCGGGACATGCTCCAGCAGCTCCCACAGCGGACGGCCGGAAGCCCACTGGGCGAGGAGGTTCCGGCCGACCAGGTGGACGCCGAGCATCCGGGCCTGGGGGACGGCCTTGCTGGTGAACTTCCCGTTGGTCACGATCACGGCGTACGTGGCCTTATGGACCTCACCGGCCGCGCCCTTCAGCTCCCGGACAACGCGGACATCGACGGCGTCGCCGCGGGTGCCGTCGCGTCGGTGCTTGCACTGCACCGCCCAGATCCGGCGATCGAGGTCGACGGCACGGACATCGCACACGTCGTCGTTGGCCCCGCCGACGCGCTCCGCTGCCAGGCCGTCGCGCCGCAACAGGTCCCGTACGGCGAACTCGAACTCCTCGTGGCCGAGTCCGTCGAGCTCCTCGAGCGATGTCTCCCGATGAGGGCTGTCCCCGCGGGCGGCGTTCCACTTGTCGCGGTCGACACGCTGCTGCATCCACACGGCGTACGTGAGGAGGATGGGCACGCCGGCGAGGTCGACCGCCTCCGGGTACGGGGAGGGCCACCAGCCAGTCCACCGGCCGGCGAGCAGACCGAGCGCACACACCGTCAGCGCGACCAGGCACCATCCCGATCCGAGGTACACCGCCCGCCACACCACCATCCGGACGTGCTGCACGCGATCGACCGTCCCACGCTGCTTCACCGGGCCTTGCCGAACCATCCGGGCCCGGCGCATGGAGCAGGCGCGGAGATCGCGGAGCCAGTCGTGCGGGTGACGAAGGGACGGCCACCGCCGCCCAAGGCGTCCGTCTGGTCCCGGCGCTGCTGGGCGACGCGGTGCCCGTACCCGGGTTCGGTTGCGGACGCGTTGCTCCATGGGCGATCCCCCTCCCGTTGCGGACACGGCATCCGCACGAGGAATGACAGCATGCGGCACTGACAGGACGTCATGAACGGGCATTCCCAACGATCGGATTCGGCCAGCCGCCCCCGCTCAGGACGGTGACGGCCCGAGCGTTTCGCGGCAGCCGGGTCAGGTCGCCGGACGGCTTCCGGCCGGTGTGGCGACGGCTTGCGGCCGGGTGCGGCAGCTGTCGCACAGGCAGCGCATCCATGTGAAGGCGCCGTCGCCGCGGAAGCGGATGCGGCCCGGGGCGCCGCAGTCCTCGCAGGTGTGTTCAGAAGCGATCGTGGCGACATCGGTGAGCGCGGCGGTACGGTCGGCGAACTCGCCGTCGAACTCACCGTCCACAAAGCGATCGGCAACGGTGATGCGGAGGCCGCCGAGCTTCGTGGTGAACTCCTCGATCCTGTAGTCGGGGTCGAGAGCGGTCAGATCGTGGTGGAGCTGGTCGAGCAGGGCGGCCCAGCCGGGCCCGACGGTGGAGGCCCAGGCGGGGATCTGCCGCTCTGCGGTGCGGTCGGGGTCCGTCGTCATGCCCACGATGGTCGCCTACGGCACTGACAATCGGGCCTGGCAGCCGGGACAAGCGACGGGCTGCGCACGCGATCTGCCAAGGGCTCTCGCGGGGGCGTACGGCTCGGGCCTTCGTCGGGCATTGGCCCTCGTGGAAGGCCACGGCGCGGGTACCGTTCCGGTAGAGGCTGCGTTCCAGGAGGGTTGGTCGAGGATGCCGTACGAGATCGAGGAGCAGGAGGCGATCGGCCGCAGGATCAAGCGGCAGAGGCTCAATCTCGGTATGACGCAGGCCGATCTCGCCGCCGCGGTCGGCAAGACCCAGGGCTGGGTCTCCAAGGTCGAGGCAGGCAAGATCGAACTCGACAGCGCCGGCCTGATCAACCAGATCGCGGCCGCGCTGCACTGCCACCCCAACGTGCTGCTGGAGCGGCCGTACGTCGGAACGATCGGCGAGAACCAGTGGCAGGCCGCGGCCGCGTCCATCGTGCGCGAGCTGCGCCGCTACGACCTCACCCCGGTCTTCGACGGCACCCCGCGCTCGTCCGCCGAGCTCTGGCAGGACATGACCCGGCTGCACCGCCTGCGCGACGCCGCGGCGAACATCGCGATCCTCAAGGCCCTGCCCGACCTGTTCCGCGAATCCCGGGCACTGGCCGAGGTCTCCTCGGGGCACGAGCGCGAGGAAGCGTTCGCCGTGTACGCGGTCTGCTGCAAGTTCGCCCACACCGCCGCCCACGCCCTCGGTCACCCCGAACTCATCGCCATGGCCTGCGAGCGGGCCGCATGGTCCGCGCACCTCTCCGGCGACCCGCTCATGCCCGCCGTGGCCGACTGGATGCGGGTGTGGGACATGTGGGCGACAGCCGACTGGCAGGACTCGATCGCCCTGTCCGACAAGGCGCTGCACAGCGTGCAGCGCGAGTACGACCGCGGCGACCCGCTGGCGCTGCGCGTATGGGGCACACTCCAGCTGCGGGCCGCTGTCTCCTGCGCCCGCGGCGGCAACACGGCCGAAGCCGAGGACCGCCTGCGCCACGCTCGCGCGGCCAGCGACCGGATGGACGCGCTGGCCGGCCCGCCCGTCTACGACCGGCACTCGCTGACCTTCTCCACCGGCAACGTCCAGATCCACCGAGTCAGTGTCGCCCTCGAAGCGGGCGACCAGACGAAGGCACTCGACCTCAACCGCCGTGCCAACCCCGCCCACTTGGCGCCGCTGCCCAAGTCCCGCCGCGGTCACCACCACATGGACCTGGCACGGGCGTGGCTCTGGGACGGCAACCGGGACCAGGCGCTCACCGAGCTGGAGGAGGCCGAGCGCATCGCCCCGCAGCTCGTACGCAACCACCCCATCGCCCGAGCCACCCTCCGCAAGATCGTCTACGCCGAACGCGTCGCCACGCGCGAGAAGCTGAGGGGCATGTCCAGCCGTTTTCACCTCGATGACCAGGCGGTATTCCCCTGATTCATATTCGCCGGTAACCGCGCCCCTACCGTCAGTTGCATGACGGGAAGTCGCACACCCCAACAGGCGCTCCCTACTGTGGAGTTACCTGAGAGTCGACCGACGTGGACTCCTCTGCTCGGCGACCTCGCCCACGACTCCGCGGCCCGCCGCACCGGCGTCGTGGTGGCCCTGCCCGAGGACACCGGCGCCAACGTGTACCACCTGTGCCCGGAGGGCGGCGGCGACCCGTGGCCGGCCTTGCGGGACAACCTCGCGCCGTGCACGGACGATGCCGAGGACGGGTTCTTCCTCGACGAGGCGGCCAGGCCGCCCAGCGGGTTCGCCTCGGGCGAGGACGGTGCGCCGTGAGCAGGCACCCGGTGTCCGCCGTCGCCGCCCGTCTGCGGGTGAATGCCCTCGGCGGGGACAGTGCCCTCACGGCTCTCTGGGTCGCGCTGCACGTTCCCGCCGCGCTGCTGCTCGGCCACGTCCTGACTGACCACGCGACCGTGGCTGCGACTGCGCCGCCGGGGTCCGCCGCGATGGCCGACGACACCGCTCCACCCGAATGAGCTCCGGCCCTGGCCGCCGGTGAGGCGTCCGCCTGGCATCCCCCGAGGCCGACGGGCGCCCGCTCCTCCCGGCGCAGGGCCGGCACCAACGTCCGCCCAGCACGCCCCCAGCAGAAGGACATACGACGCCCCGAGAAGCAGGAGTTCCTGTGGCCGATCACCGTGCACTGGCTCGACGGCACCCCCGTGGACACCAGCCTCATCACCCCGGACGCGTTCGCGGTCCTCGCCGTGCAGATCGACCGGGCGAGGGAACATCTGAGCGGACCGAGCAGCTCCCGGGAGGGCCGGTGACGACCATCGTGGACGCCGCCGACCTGTCCGACTTCTGCTCCGCCCAGATACAGGACGCCGCGTTCTCGCTGTGGCCGGGCCAGGCGACGGTCCTCGGGGCGCTCGCGCCGAGCGTCACGGGGTACGTCCAGCAGATCGAGGTGGCCGGCCGACCCCTGTTCGCCAAGTACAGCCTGCTCGGTGCCTCGCTCGTTTCGGTGATGCGCGGCTCCTGCGGCAGCTGGGAGAAGGTGGCGGCGGAGCAGACCGCGTACGCCGCCTCGCCCACGGCGCTGCTCCAGCGGGAAGCCGCCCAGCTCGACGCCCTGGCCGCGGGCGGCCTGGCCGTCGCGCGGGCGGCCGGATGCGCCGGCGGGGTGCTGTTCACCGAGCCGATCACTGGGCCGACACTGGCCGACCTGGTCTTCAAATCACCCGAGCGGACCGGCGAGTTACTCGGCCGGACGCTGAGGTCCCTGGAGGTTCTCCAGCGTCCCATCGTGGCTGAGCAGGCCGACCGGGCCGCGATCAACGAGCGCGGCATCGACGCGACGTTCCGCCGCAAGTTCCACGGAATCTCCGGCCGGACCTACCTCGATCAGCTCGGCACAGCCCGCCTGGAGGAGCGGACCCAGCACGCGGTCGCGATCGTCGTGCGACAGGTCATCGCGAGGCTTCTGCGGCTCCGCCTCGCTCCCGCGCTCGGGCCCGCCCAGGTCCTGTACGGCGACCTCAAGCCCGAGCACGTGTTCTTCCCCGACGGCCCCGACGGGCCTCCGGTGTTCATCGACCCGGGCCTGCAGCGCGGGCCGGCGCACGCGGATGCCGCCAAGCTCGTCTCCCGCACCGTTCTCTGCCTGATCGCAATGCCCCCGCCGGACGGGACGACGGCGACCCTCGCGGGCATCGACGGCTTCGTCCAGGAACAGCTGCGGCCGATGCGTCGTGCCATGGGCGGGCTGTACCTGCGGAAGCTGCTGGTGACGTGGCTGATGGACACCACCAACATCATGACGACCTACCTGTCCGCCCCGGCCGGTCTGCCGCTTCCCGAGCACGCCGGGGCCGTCATCGAACGCGTCGAGGCGGTGTGCACGCTGCTGGACCGGGTCAGTGCCCTGCTGATGGCCGACGCCGATCCCGCGGCTTCCTGGCGCCTGGCCCTGAGCCACGCGGCGAAGGCAGGACGCGATGAGCGGGTTCACGGTCGGGCTGATCGGCGCCGGCGCGGTCGGGCAGAGCGTGGCCGCGCTCCTGGTCCGGGAACGCTGGTGCGCCCGCCTCATGATCGCCTCCCGCACCCAGGAGTCCGCGACCGGGCTTGTCACCGATCTTGAGGACATGCGGGAGATCACCCGGTCCTCCGTACGAGCGGAGATCGCCCCGGTCGCCGCGATGCCCGCGGCCGACGCCATCGTCGTGTGCCCGCGCGCCTCGTTCACGAACACTGCCACCAGCGACATCCGGATGGCGGGACTGGCCGCCAACGCCCCGTTGATCCGCTCCCTGGCACAGGAAGTAGCCGGGTTTGGTGGGCACGTCATCGTGGTGACCAACCCGGTCGACGTCCTGGCCCGCGTCTTCGCGACCACGGTCGGCCCGGCCGCGCGGGTGTACGGCATCGGGTCCAGTGCCGACTCGGCCCGCTACCGGCTCGCCCTCGCCGCCCACCACCGGGTCCCGCCCGCCGCCGTACGCGGTTGGGTGATCGGCGAGCACGGCGACGGCGCGGTCATCTGTGCCTCGACCACCACGGTCAACGGCCGCACGGCCGAAGTGCCGTCGGAGTACGTCCGGGCCCAGCTGGCGGCACGGCCGCGCCAGATCAACGCCGGGATCGGCCGCACCCGCTGCGGTCCGGCCGGCGCCGTGCTCGGCGCGCTGCGCAAGACGCTCGGCATCAGCGACGGCACCGAAGTGCTCTCCGTTAACCACGACGGCGTGTGGCTCGGAATCCCGTTGCAGTTCTCCGCGGGCCGCCCGACTGTGGCCCTGCCCGACCTCGATCCTGATGAACAGCGGCAGTTCACCGCCGCCCGTACCAAGCTCGACTCCGCCTATCAGCAGACCCGTCAAGGAGCGACCGCGTGCTGAGCGCCACCCGAATCCACGCCGACGAGGCGACCGTCACGGTCGTCAGCGACACCAAGGACATCACCGACTGGGCCCTGCGCTACTTCGGCGGCTGGTGGAACGCCACCGCCGTGAACGCCCCGGCCGCGCCCGGCGGCAGCATCGCCGAGGGCGGTGCCCTGCTCCTGGCCGACGTCGACAGCGACCGTCTGATGGACACCGAGACCCTGGTCGGCGACTACGAGCACGATGAAGTCGACTACGCGAACGCCCGCACTCTGGTCGCCCGGCACGAGGACGGCGTGATCTACGCGATCCAGCCCGCCGAACGCCTCGCCTACCACTACGACCCGGCCACCAGTCGGCTTGTCATCGTCGGCGCCCACGCGGAGCCGGTCGCCGTCGCCGCGTCCCGTCTGGCCCGCGAACTCATCAGAGGCCAGCTGCTGCGTGCCGGGTTCCACATCCTGCACGCTTCCTGCGTCGCCCGCGACGGCCGCGCGCTCCTCACCTTCGGGCCCAAGGGCGCCGGCAAGACCACCACGGCCCTCCTGCTCGCCCGCGAGGGGTACGACCTCCTTGCCAACGACCGGGTGTTCATCCGTCCCGAGGACGGAGGACTGCGGATCCTGCCGTGGCCGTCGGCCGCCGCGATCGGCTTCGGCCTGCTCGAGTCCACCGGCCTGTACGAACCGCTGCGCGCCCGAGTCCTGGACGGCGAGCAGATGCACCCCACCCAGGACCAGCGCGTCACCGACGCCCTGCACGCCGGCAGCACCAAGCCGATCTGGAACGCCAAGGGCAAGGAACTCAAGCCGCAGTTCTTCCCCGACCAGCTCTCCTCGATCCTCGGCATGACGCTCGCGCCCCAGGCCCGCGCCACCGCGCTGCTCTTCCCCCGCGTCGAGACGGACGCTGAGCCCCAGCTCGTCCCGGCGCCGCGCGCGCTGGAGGAAGAGGACTTCTTCACCAGCAAGACCGAGGACCGCTACCCGGACATCTTCCGCCTCGCGCCCGACAAGGTGGCCCCGGCCACCGACCTCGCGGACCGGCTCGCCCTGCTGCCGCGCCGCGCCCTGGTCCTGACCCACGACAGCCGCGCCAGCGCCGAGCTGCTCGCCAAGACCGCCGAGGGCCTGCTGTCCGAGTAGAAGCGCCACAAATCAGGCCGTCCCCCTTCCTGAGAAGGGGCGGCCGGCCCACCGTGAAACACAACCGAAGGGAACGGCTCGTGACGATCGCACCCGAGGCCCCCACCAAGCCCCTTGTCCCCACCTTCCTCGAGTTGGAGATCACCCGTCGCTGTCAGCTGACGTGTCCCTCGCTCTGCTTCGTCCAGGCGGGCCCGACCCAGGGGCACGGCGTCATGTCCGCCGCCGATTGGAAGCGGATCATCACCGAGGCCGCCGCACTCGGCGTCAAGAAGATCCAGCTGATCGGCGGGGAAGCCACGCTCCACCCGGGCTTCGTCGAGATCGTGGAACACGCCCTCGGCGAAGGGCTCAAGGTGGAGGTGTTTTCCAACCTGTTCCGCGTCCGCCGTGACCACTGGACGCTCTTCGAGCGGCCCGGTGTCTCCCTGGCGACGTCCTACTACGCCGACACGGACGAGGGACACGACGAAGTCACGGGGCGCGAGGGCTCCCACGCCGAGACCCGCGCGAACATCATCGAGGCGCACCGCCGCGGGATCCGCATTCGGGTCGGCATCGTGGACGTGCTGGACGGCCAGCGTGTCGAACAGGCCCGCGCAGAGCTGGAAGGACTCGGCATCACGGAGGTGCACGTCGACCGAGTCCGAGCCGTCGGCAACGCGGTCAAGGGCGAGGGTCTGCCGTCCACGTCCGAGCTGTGCGGCCGGTGCGCCACCGGCACGGCCGCCGTGCTCGCGGACGGCACCGTCACGCCCTGCGTGCTCGCCCGGTTCTTGCCCGCCGGACAGGTCCAAGACGCCACACTGGAGCGGGTGTTCACCTCTCCGCAGTGGCAGCAGGTCGCCGCGAGCATCCCGGCCGCCCGCATGGACCCGTGTGGTCCGGACTGCGGTCCCAACGACGACAGTCAGGGCGGCGGCGGAACCTGTGGCCCCGCTGACGACAGCGTCATCCCGAACTCTGCGGGCTGAAAGGCAGGACCCTTTGAAGGACTGGGAAGCGGCAGCAGAGCAGTTGGCCGTCAAGACCGTGGTGAGGGCCGAGTCGCGCTGGTTCAAGCCGCTGGCCACCACACCGAGGCACGTGTTCGTGCCCCGGTGGTGGACCAGGGCCACCGCTGGCGGTGAGCCGGTGTGGGAGTTGCGCGACGGCGCGAGCGACACCGATGCGTGGCTGCGGGACGCCTACGCCGACACCACGCTCGTCACCCGCATCGGTCCCCACCATGCCGACCACGCCCAGGCGGGCCAGCCCCTGACCCGGAGCCGAGAGCGGCGGTCCACGTCATCCTCCACGCTGCCCTCTCTGGTGCTGATGATGTACCGGGCCGCGTTCATCACCGACACCTCCCGGCTCCTGGTGACCTGCGGGAGCGGCTACGGCACCGCTCTGGCCTGCGCTCGCCTCCGCGAGGAGCTGGTCACCAGCGTGGACGTCGATCCGTATCTCGTTCAGGCGGCACGCAAGCGGCTGGCCGAGGCCGGCCATCATCCGCGTGTCGAAGTCTGCGATCTGACCGGCGCCCTGCCTGAGGGCACCTACGACCGGATCATCTCCACCGTCGCCGTGCCCACGGTGCCCGTCTCGTGGCTGGAGGCGCTCGCTCCCGACGGGCGGCTGGTGACCACCATCGCCGACACCGGGCTGGTCATCGTCGCGGACAAGACCCCCGACGGCGGCGCCGTCGGACACGTCAAACTCGAGGCCGCCGGGTTCATGTCCGCGCGTCACGGCGAGGACTACGACGACACCTTCCCGGAGAACCCGCCGCTGTGGCAGACCGTCCAGCACGCCGACGGCGAGAGCATCACCACCGGCCGCTAC
This sequence comes from Streptomyces zinciresistens K42, assembly GCF_000225525.1. Classification (GTDB taxonomy): domain Bacteria; phylum Actinomycetota; class Actinomycetes; order Streptomycetales; family Streptomycetaceae; genus Streptomyces; species Streptomyces zinciresistens. The sequence continues at coordinate 148,586 of NZ_AGBF01000001.1, forward strand.
CCGCTGACGTACGTACCCGACACCTGGGACCTACGCTCCACCCTCGAACTCGAAATGCCCGGCATCGACCACCGCCAACACACCGCGCACGACGGCACCCGCACCATCTACATGCTTCACGCCGACGGCTCCTGGGCCCGCGCCACAGCTACCGGACGCAAGGACTCCCCGACCGTGCACCAGGGCGGGCCCCGCCGGCTGTGGGACCAACTCGACCGCATCCGCACCTGGCTCGTCGTCGACGGCGACCTCCCCATCCACGGCGCCAAGGTGACCATCACCCCCGACGGAGCGGCCACGTTCTCCCGGAGGGGCTGGTCGTCCACCATCATCGGCGCAACCAGCATGCTCAACCCGTAGAGCCTTCCGGCAAATCCAGCGGCGCGTACGCCGAGGTTCGCCAAGGCAACCTCGGCCGCACGTCGGCTTGCCGACCGCGGCTCCATAGGGTGGATCAGCACGGGACGACGCCTTGTCGTCCACGTCCTGGACGCGAGAGGGATGACCCATGACAACCGCTGAGCCGCCGTCGGCCGAGACGTCATCCCAGAGCGTGTGGGAGTGCTCCCTGGTCTGGGCGGACCTGCTGATCGGACTCCACGTGGAATCGCTGGAGCAGGATCGCCACGGCCAACTCTTCAAGTTCTCCGAGGAGGAGACCGCCCTGTACGCCGGGGCGGACCGGCCCCTGGTGTCCTTCCTGATCGCGGCGGCCCTGCACGAGCGGATCCTGGGACTGGACCTGTCCTTCCCCGACGCGGTGTTCGTGCCGATCGCTGCTCCGCACGAGGAGGGCGTAACCGGCACGCTGCGACGGTCGGCGTACAACGCGCTCGAGCTCAGCCCCGACATCGAAGACCAAGGGGGCTCCTCGCGGGCGCTGTTGATGCGCGTCGCCCTGGCTTCCCATCCTGATGACCGGCTGCTGTGGGACCGGGTCCGAACGACCGCCCTCACCGTCGTGGACACCATTGCCCGGAGAACCCATGCGCGGCACACCGGGCCTCGCCATCCCGACGCCCAGCCTGATGGCCCGTACTGGGAGCGCGGCAGCACGATCGGGGACGTCCTTCTCACCGAGCAGCATGGTCGTGAACTTGACCGACTCGCCGAGTTCTGGGGCGACGATCACTGAGCGGCGGGGACAGGTTCCTCGGGTTTCAGGTCCTCGGCCCGAATGATCACCCGCTCGCCGTGCGGGCCCGGGGCCTCAATCCTGATGTCACCTTCCACGGTGGACATCACTGTGCGCCGCGCCTCCACCTGCCCCGGGATCGTGAGGACCACCTCGTACCCAGGGGGAGGCCCTGGCATCACAGTGCGGTTCTCGTCGTCCATCAGCCAGGCCGGAGCGACGACCTCACCGTTCCGTCCCTCGTCCTCGCCGCCGATTACCTGTACCCGCGTGCGTGGCGCCAAGCCTGCCGGCCGCTCGGCGGCAAGCGCCGCCCGCGCAGCCGAACCGGCCCAGAGCGTCACCACGTCGACTGCAGGAAGCGGCGAACCGCGGCCGATGCCGCGCGGCATCCCGTCGCTGTTGGCCAGCGAGGGCTCCTTCGGCCACGGGCGGGTCAGCCAAGCCCACTCGGCGCGAGTCTCCTCTGCTGCCAACCTCAACTCGTCGCCGAGCTCGTACACCATCGCGGGCCCCTGGGCGAGGTGCCACAGCACGCTCCCGATGTCCACTTCTTCAACGGGGCGTTCCTGCCGCTTGGCCAGGCCCGAGAGAGCCACCGCGAGCACGCCGCGAATCGCACGCCCATCCCACGAGTCCGCCGGATGATGTCCGAGTGCCGCGATCTCGTCGGCGCGTTGAACCGCCTGTGCCCAGGCCACGGGACGCTCCTCAGTCATGCTGCGAGCCTCCATACGGTCTCGAACGAGTAACGCTTATCGGCGACTTGTGAGACACGCAGGGAAGCGGGCCACCGCACGCGATCAAGTCCGAACCCACCGCTCTGATGAGACAGCGAGGGTCGTGAGACACCCGAACTGTTCATAACCAGGGCGGGGTCCGGCAGAGCCTCCGCGATCCCGCGGCTCATCCCTTCCCACCGCGGCTCTGGCAGGGGTCCGTCCGCCGCGTTGCGTCCCCGCTGCATCAGGGCCTCCCAGGGCGGGGGCGGCACGTTGCGGCGCCGAATGGGGGCTTCGGGGCCCCACGGCCGGTTCAGCCACCGCCATCGCGCGAGCAGCGGATCCGACAGCTCGTCAACCGGTGTGGTGAGGGCCTGGCCTGCATCCGGGAACGTGTCTTCCACGAGGTGGATGACGTGCTCGTCGTCCCACAGCCACCACAGGACTTTCGACCACGGCACCTCGTTGACCGGCGTCTCGTGGCGCACGTGCAGCGCGTACAGGACCACCACCGTGATGATGTCGCGGATGGCGACGTCGTCCCAGCAGTCTTCGTTCATCCCGCCGGGCCGCTCGCGGTCGGCGACCACCGTCGCGCGGCTCACCGCAGCCTCCCAGGTGCTGGGTGACGTGGTCGTCTCTGCGGTCACCTTCTCCTCCGGTCTTCTCGGGTCGGCGGCGCCGTGAGGCCAGGTCTCAGAAACGGATGTTGTAGACGGAATGCGGGCCCAGGACTGCGGTGAGGCCCACCAGCAGAGCGGGCTGTTGCTTGTCGCTGTAGGAGTCGACGTGTACGTCGGTGCGCAGATGCTGCCACATCCGGGCGACCGGGTCGTCGCCCGCATTGAGGTCGTGGCCGAGGGCCTGAAGCCGCGCGCCCCAGCGGCGCGTCGTCTCGGCAGCCGCGTCGGCTGTGACGCCCGTGCCCTCGAGCCCCATCAGGGCGAGGACCTCGTCCCGGCTGATCTGCTCGACGCTGTTCTCCCCCTCGCGGGCCAGGAGGTAGAGGGCGAGAGTGAGGGCGGCGCAGCCGTCGCTCAGCCTTCCGTCGCGCACCTGGTACTGCTCGAAGCGGCTGCCGGCGACCTCGACCGTGCGCTCCCACGCGTCCTGCAACACCTGCGGCCCGCCTTCGTCCCGCCACAGCTGCAGCCGGTCCGGGACAGGCTGGCGGCTCGGCGCCCACCGGTCACTCTCCTGCTTCAGGTCGGCCAGGAACGCGTGGACCGCCCGCGCCAGCCGCTGGCCGTCGTCGCTGTCCCGGACCGCGGGGGCCGAGAGCGCGTAGGTGATCTCGAGGAGGAGGAGTGTGAGGGCGTTACCGCCGTGCCGCTCGGGCAGCCGCGGGCGCAGGCCCGCTGCCAGGGCCTGTGCGAGATCGTCCTGCTCCAGGTCGATCGCCTCGGCGAGCGCGACCGTATCGGACTCGGGACCCAGATAGGAACGGAAGGAGCGACGGTTCTGCTCACGCTCTTGGAGTTCAGCGAGCGGGGGCATGAGCCGGCGGGCGGCGTAGGCGGGGTCGGCTTCGCACAGGATGAGCCTCTGGAGGAGGCAGTGGCCCAGGTCGTCCGGGGCCCCGTCGACGGGGGACATGATCGTGACGCCGCAGCTGCAGTGCAGCGTGAGCGGGTCGCCCCAGCGCCCCTCGACCAGGAAGGACTCCTGGTTCTTGCAGGCCGGGCAGGCGAACTGCTCCAGGCCCGTCTCGTGGTCGTAGGGAGGGGTGCCGCTGATGGAGGAGTCCTCGGAGATGCTCTCGTTCCACCGGGCGATGCCGGCGTCCCACCGTGTCAGCAGGATCCGGTCGACGTTGATGTGCCAGACGTGATCATCGGGGTAGCCCTCGGGGGCGCCTTCGGTCGGCCGGTCCTCGCGGTAGCCGATCCGGGGCAGTACGACACGGCGTCCTTCTCCCAGCGCACCCGGAGCAGGGGTGGACACCGGGGTCTGGCTGCCGCCGCTGATCGCCTCCAGCCGGTGCTCAACGGTGCACTCGTGGCCGCTCTCACGCAGCCCGTACGGGCAGTGCTCGACATGCAGCGCAAGCAGGTGCCGGGCGTGACTGCACAGGTCGGCAAGGAAGGCACGGTCGCGGCGGGCGAGCCGCTTGATCGGCGCGATGAAGGGGTCCGTCTCCGGCGGTGCCACGAAAACGCGCAGAATCTCCTCGGACCGCTCCGGGTCCTTCAGTACCGGCAGCGCGCGGGTGAAGACGAGTTCCCGGATCCTGTCGGTCGTGACTTCGTCGGTGCGGGCCTGATGGTGGAGGACCGCGCCGAGGAGTAGTGCCACCGCGTCGGCGCCGGTGCCTCTCAGCCCGGCCTCACGCTGGCCGAACTGGTACTGCTGCCACGCCTCGGTCAGCTCCCGCTCGGCCATCGGCGCCGCCTGGGACGACCAGCCGATCACCACCGCACCGACTTGGCAGCACAGCTCGGCCAGCGTCTCCGTCTCATCCAGGCCCTCCACAAGGGGGAGATGGCCCATCAACGCGTCGAGCGCGTCTTCGGCCGCAGCCCGCCGCTCCGCGGGCGTCATCTGCTCGCACAGCTCGACCAGCGGCTCACCGGCGGTCACGGCCCGCACCAGGCGCTTCAACTCGGGGGAGGAGGCGCTCAACCTGTCGTCGCCATCGGTCATGTAGCCGGGCAGCTCGCCGCGATACACGCGCAAAGCCGTCAGCCGGGAGAACGTCACCAGCCGCACGAGGCAGCCCGTGTCGGCGGCGACCTCATCCAGATGCTCGGCCACGCACTCGCAGTTCTTGAGCACGGCGCCCATCAACGCGCCGAGAGCCTCCTCGTTGACCGCCCGCCCTTCGGAATCCGTGTCCGTCGCAACCCTGGGCAATTCCACCGACCCGTGCTGGTGCGTGCCCATCGGGCCCCCTCCTTCGCCCGCCCCGCCCGGAATGCGGATGCACGGCCTTCTCTCGTCTCAGCAGATCACAGCGTAGGCGCCGCCCGCAGGCCCTTCCAGCCGTCAACGACGGTTCAGGAAAGGACAGATGAACCACGGTCGGCGCCATGCCCAGCATCCCCATCATCAGCCATACTCAGCCCACGACATCCGCACACAATCTGCCCGTCGTCCAGAACCTCGAGCACCCCCCGCATGAAGGCGCAGCTCCGCGGCGAGAAACCCCGTGTGACCCACGCGGCTCCACGCACACTCATCAGTGACGCGGCAGATACACGAGAGCGTAAACCGCTCCATTCGGGGCGCTGTTACCGTCCTGGTCTGACGTGAATTCGCGGAACGCACCCGGAGCGATGCGGCACCGCCCGCGGGGCCGTGAACTGTAGGGGGAGGAGCCGGAGGTGCTGACCAGAACCGGTCGCGCGTGGCAGATATCCGTACTGGCGGCCTGCGGGATCGTCCTGACCGCGGTGCTCGCCGGAACCGGGCTGTCCCTCCGCCTCGCGGCGGCGGTGGGTCTCGTGCTGCTGGCGCTGCTGTGGGCCACCGCCCACGTCGTCACCGACCTGGAGCTTGCCTACCCGGTCACCCGGCGCGGCCGCCTGCGAGCAGCTGCCGCGCGCAGTGAGCCCCTCCTCGCGTTCACCGGTGCGGCCCTCGCGGCGCGCAACGCCGCCGGCCGCGCCTGGCACACGGCCCACACCGGTGAGGCCGACCGTCACCAGAAGGCCCGGTCCGATCTCGCGCTGGCCTTGACGGCCCTCGACGAAGAGCTGCCCCGCGTCCAGGGCCTCGGCTTGCCGAAGGCCACGGAGGCAGCCAACCGACTGAACACCGAGCTGCACGCGCTCGGCGCCGGATGCACCCTGTCGGCACTCCAGAACGACCAGGACCGCCTCGCCGCCCAAAACGTGATCGGCACCCACCTCGATGTCCTCCTCGACCTCACCGAGGAGGCCCAGTCGATCCGCCCCTAAAGCCCCGGCGCCGGCCGACGCACGCGGGGGATGCCGGCCGACAGGACATGACGGACCGAGGCGGGGGCCCACCCTAAGTTCCGACGACGAAAGGACGACACACGACGTGCCTGACCTTCCTGAACCCGAAATGGCCACCGTGCGCATCCCGAAGGCCGCCCAGGAGGCGTTCGCGGCAGCCGTCGCCGCCGAGGTCGTCGCGACCTTCAAGGACGACAGTGGCCTGGACTGGTACTACCCCTGGGGGACGCGCGAGGTCGACCACCTCGAGGTCGCCCTCCTGCCCGGCGGCGACGAGGTCATGCTGCGGATGTCCTCCGACCGGGCCGCGACCATCGTCTGCCCGATCGAGCGCTGGTACGAGCTGGTCGGCCGGATGACTCCGCCCGGGCAGGGCCCGCAGGAGGCGTGACCCGGCGTACGCTGCACAGGCGACGGACATCAGGAGGGGGCGGCGACGATGGGCTGGCGGCTCGGCAAACGACGCGGTGGGGACATACGGCAGGCAGCCCACCGTGCTCAGTGGGCCATCGCGGTCAACACCGGCTACATGGCCTGGACGTCGGCGTGGAGCAAACAACCCCGACCGTTCCAGACCGACCCCGCTGGCACCCCCCACACCATCACCGGCCCGCTGCTCGCGCACAGCCAGGAGATCGACGAGGCGCTGGGCGCCTTCCTCGCGTGTACCCCGTCCCCAGAGGTCAGTGAACTCGTGGACCGCACGCGGCGCTTGCTGAAGCCGCTCCTCGATCTGCAACCGTCCTGGACCGCACACCTCGCCTCCCGCCAGGAGGGCCGCCGGCTCTCCGCGGAGGAGCGGGAGAGCGCGCTGGGCATGGATCTCGACTTCGGCGGCTTTCTCCTCAAGGGCTGGCCGCACGAGGAGACCGCGATCAGCGCGGCCCTCGCCGTCGCGCCGCATCTCGATCAGGTGCACGACGCCCTCGTCCCCTACTCAGGCCGGAACTGGACAGCCCCGGTGAACCGTTGACCCCCCGCCCCCTCCTGGGCTGGATGATGGAGACAGGGGATACCCCACGCGGCTTCCCACCCGTGATCGGCGGAAGCCGGGCGGACATCGACCTGCCGCAGCGGGTCGGCGAACTACAGGAGGCGTTGCGGTGCAGCTGGAGCAACAGTCCGGTCGGCTCTGGGGCGGCGGCGTCGCCGCCCGCATCGACGCTCGCATCACCGCGGACCCAGGAGATGCAGAGACGGAGTCCGCGCCGGTCTTCCACCTGAGCCGGCATGACCCAGCTCCCGCGCCCGACCCGGACGACACGCTGCTGACCATGTTCCTCACCGCCGTCGACACCGGCACGTCCGAGGACCGGAGCAGGACTGCCGCTTTCGAGCGCTGGGCACTGACGTCGTCGGCGGTCGCCGTACGTGTTCGCGGGGACGAGGCGCCGGAACTCGTCGTGGACCGGATGATGGCAAGCGTAAGCCTGGTCGCGGTGAACACCGCAGGCGCCCTGATCGACGGGCGGACTTGTCGTGTGGGGCTGCGCTCGTCGATCTTCGGGGGGCGGTACAGCCGAGACGGCGTTCTTCTCACCATGACGAGCGAGACGCCCGACGCGCCGGTGGAGCTGTTTCCGTCGCTGCTGTACGCCTGGCTGTCGTGGTGGCGTCAGCGCGACAGGGCGCGGCATGCCCCGCAGGCCCCGCCGCCTCCGCGGCGCGACAGCGCTGACATCAACGACTTCGCGGGGGAGGTCGCCGCGTGGATCGAGCGGGCCGCAGAGGTGAACCGGTCGCGCCCTGCTCCCAAGGCCAACGTGCCGCTGCCGCCGGAGCGCCTTGACCTGATCGAGGACGGGCACCGCTACACCGTGCACCTGAGGGACTTCGAACTCACCACCTGGCCGGACCTGCCTCCCGCGCCGGACCGCGGGCTGTAATTCAGCGACGGGTGCCGGGACACGCAGCACGCTGCCCATGGCAGCGCAGTGCCCACTCTTCGCAGCCCTCGGACCGTTGCTCCGTTGCTGGCCGCCGATCAGCCAGGAAGAATACGGTCCGTTGCTGATCAGTGCGGATCGTGCGCAGATTCCGGTCTGTGGGTGGGGATGACGTCAGGGAAGTTGTGGACGCATCGGGCCGAGACAGTCGAGTCCGGATAACTTGGTAATCCGAGGTCCGGTGTGCCGATAGCGTGAGCCGGTGGACGACGATCTCTTGCAGCAGATAGAGAAGGCCCGATTCCCCTCTTCGTGGGTTGGCAGCATTGCCTGGGCACAGGCCCTGATCCGGTGGCATTTCATCCTCTCGGCCAACGCCTGGGCCGAGGCTGAAGAGGACCTCGGTGCCGACCAGGACGAGCTGACCTCGGTCGTCACCGCGGTGCTGGCGGCCGCGCTGCACGCGACGGCGATCAAAGAGGGACTGGATGCTCCGGATGGTGCCCGCCTGCTCCAGGTTCCACTCCAGCCGATGATCGAACTCGTCACCCATCCGGACCGGGACGTCCTGCGACAGGCTGTCCCCGAGGACAACGTCATCTGGCCACAGGCGCCTGAACTCCTCGAGGTCATCCTCACTCCCAAGGACCCGGACGGGCTCGCTGTGCAAGGTGCGGTGACCGCGCTGACAAACCGCGTGATCCGGACTCATGCGTCACACGGTGAGACGGTCGGTGAGCGACTGCGCACCATCCCCGATCTGCAGCAGGCGATTGAGCGCCTCGAGTCTCTTCCGTATCCGGTGAACGAAAGCGGTGTACCGGCCCTGGCGCAGCCAGTGGGCGGCCTCTCGCTCGATGCCCACCGTCGGGCGGCCGAATCTCTCAAGGCACACCATCGGGTTCAGCAGATCATCGGGGATATGCATCCGGCCCTGAGCCGTGAACTGCTGCTGGTGCGCGCCGCGTTGCTCGACCGGATCGTCCTCGCGTTCGCCGACTATGCCTCTGCCGAGCAGCAGGACAACGCCCGCGCCACAGCGACCGCTCTGCGGGAGCACGATGCGAGAAGCGGCCTATGGCGCGGAGATGTCCCGCCCATGGACAGCCGGTGGGACGACGTCCCGCAGCGGTATGTCCGTCAGGAGTTCCTCGCCTACCTGTCCCGCACCACGGCCGGTCGGCAGACCCCCGCGCGCTCCGGGCACGTGACCTCCGTCCACCTGATCGAGGTCCCCGCGCATCACACCCTGCCGGCGCAGTTCAGGAACCACCCCTGCGGGCGGGGCCGGCACCGGCATGATTACCGCATCCGGATTGAGGTCGTCGCCCCGCTCGACGTGCTCACTGAGGATGCCTCGGCGCGGCTGCGCACGACGGCTGCTGCTCTGGAGCGCGCGGAAGGTCCGCTGTGGGACAAGGACCTGGAACGGCTGGACGGAGGCGTGGAGGCCGGAACGGACGAGCGGTGGCTGGCCGGGTGGGTCCACCAGTGGGTGGACGCTCAGCTCCCCCCGGGCCTAGGGGAGCACCTTCTGGTCGAGGTCGAGGCCATCGACCTGGCGTCGATCCCGGCTGTGCACCTCGGCAAGGCACGGTAGGTCCTCGCCTTCGGGACACTGGTCCGCTCTGTGAAGGGAAGCGGCTGCTCAAGATCAGCCAATTATCCGGGCCCACCGTTCGAGGGGGACAGTGTCGCGGACCGGGGATCAGCGGCACACGGCGGACACCCGCCTGACCGACGGCTCGTGCAGCTACCGGATCGGATCGACGGTGACGGACAACGAGTGACCGGTGGGCAGCAGTGCCCGATAGCGGCGGCCGGGCCGGTGCCAGCGGGACTCCGTGTCGGGGATCAGGCCCTCGAGCAGGCTGTGCGCCGCGTGATCGTTTTCGGTTATCACGTGCACAGTGTGGGAGCGGCTTTGGTCGGTGACCACCAGTTCGTCCATATGAGATTCCGTCGTCCCGGCCCACGCGGTCAGCGCTCTCAGCGCGCCTGCCGTCTCCTGGGTGGTCGTCGTGCGCTCTGGGAGAGCCGGCATTCCGGGGACATGGGGAGCCGCGTTCGTGACGGCGACGACGAGGGTGTCTTCCCACCGCCCGCGGGCCGACGCGCCGTAGCGGCCCATCAGGACCTCACCCACCTTGGGCACTGCGTGCACACGGGCCGCGATCTGGTCCACCGCCATCCGCTGGTCAGCCAGCGGCAGCTGATTCGGCGTTTCAAGAATGACGTATGGGCCCCCGTCCCCGTCGCAGGTGAAGGTGATGGACAGCGGCGGCAACGACCCGACGTCGTCCAAGAGCCGCGCCACGTCCTCCAGTTGCCGCACAAGATCCCGCATACGAACAGCATCCCGTAAGCGGTGGAGCCTGTCACACCGCGGCGATCGCATACCTATGCTTCCGCACACTCGACGGGCGCCGCTGGATGCGTAGTTGGCCTACAGTCGCAAGGAGGAGACCACCGGCGGGTGCCACTCAGCGGGATCAACGGCAGCACATTGCCGTGATAGCCCGTGGCGGAGCCCCGGGCCACGGCCGGTTCACGGCTGTGAGGGCGGCTGGTACGTGGCGATCGCCCGGTCGAAGACCTCGGCGACGCGCTCACGTTGTGCCGCTGGGCCCACGACGAAGATGACGTGGTAGCGGCCGCTGATGATGGCGGCCTGGTTGCGGGCGTAGAGCACGGTCCCTCGGGCGTCGGCGTACGTGTACCGGCCCTCGGCCAGCGCCTGGTCCGTCCCGATCTCGACGCGCCGGACACCGTCTGCGGTGCAGGCGGGGTCGGCTCGGTAGGCGGCGAGTTCCGGTTCTGCTTTCTGGTAGTCGAGCGGGTCCGGGTGGTCGTCGACGGTGTCGCGGCCGGGTACGACGATCAGGGTGAGGTCGTCGCGGGTGAAGCGGACGCGGGACTGAAGGGGCTCGGCGTGGCGCTTCCACCCGGTCCCGACGGCGAGCTGGAAGCCGGCCGGGTCGTCACGGGCCGAGTCGGCGGGCGGCTGGCCCGAGGGAGGGGCGGAGGCGGCGGGTGGGCCTGTGGGATGTGCCGCAGTGGGCGCCTTCGTGGCCGGGGTGTCCGGGGCACCGGCTTGGCCTGTCCGGGGCAGGGCGGCGAGAGCTACGTAGACCGTCGCGCCCAGGGCCAGGGGGACAGCGGTGGCGATAAGGAGAGTGCGTCCCCGTAGGCGCGGCACCGTCCGTGTACGACGGTGCCGCCCCGGCCGCACGGCCACCGGCCCGGCGGGGCGGCGACGGACCAGGTGGCCGCGGAAACGCAGCACCGGCAGGCGGCTGGCCGGCTCTTCGGCCGGCTCACTGGGAGGCGCGGGTTCACGGGCGGCACGCAGCAGGGACACCAACCAGCGGTCGGTTTCGTCGATGGACAGCCGCTGCGCGGGGTCCTGACGGAGCAGGGACTCGATGACGGCACGCAGTTCCCCGCAGTCCTCGGCAAAGGCGGGCGGGTCCGCGCACACAAGGTCGACGAGCTCCTCAACATCTTCTTCCGGGTAGGGCGGGTGGCCTTGGAGCGCGCGGAAGAGGAGGACGCCGAGCGCCCACAGGTCGACACCCGGCCCGAGTGGCGGCGCGAGCTGCCACGCTTCGGTGACGGGCGCGGCTTGTTCGGGCGCCCACCGTTCGGTGACGGCACCGATGCGCACCATTCGCGCGTCTAGAGCCCGGCGCGCCTCGAGCGCCGTGACCGGACCGGGAAAGTCGTCCGCCGCGTCGCAGGGAGCCGGTGGCGGGTCGGCGCGGTCCCGGCTGGCCGTGGCCGGATGATCGGCAGGGCGGGAGGGGCGGGCTGCTGCCTGGCGCTGGGCGTCGGCGCGTAGCGCGGCCGACCCGCCACCGCCGCGTGCGGGTGTGAACCCAGCCGGCAGCCGCCCCGGCCAGGGCAGCTGCGTCTGAAAACCGGGCTCGGGGGAGGATTCGGGCCGGTGGAGGGGGGTGCGCCGAGCGGTCTCGTCGTCGTGTGGGTGCGGGAGCGGCCGGGGCCGGTGCCCGCACAGGGCCTCCTCGGCGACGCTCTGCGCGAGGCCGTCGATGAGGACGCCGCCGTCGTCGCCGATGAACACGGTGTCCGCCGTGATGTTGCGGTGGAGCCAGCCGCGCGCGTGAAGGTGCCGGAGTGCGCGCAGAATCTCGCGCGCGATCTCGGCGGCCCGCAGCGGGGTCAGTGCCGCACGCCGAAGAAGGACCGACATCGGGCGCGCGGGTACGCGCTCGCTGACGATCCACAACGTCTCGCCCTCGATCAGCACGTCGAAGACCTGGGCGAGATGGGGATGGTCGGGCAGCCGGGTGAGGGCACGCACCGCCTCGTATGCGGTGCGCACAGGCTCCTCCGCCTGCGGGCCGTCTGGCGAAGTATCGGTCGGGGCGTTCACCAGCGGGTCGGTGGTGAGCGTCTCGGGGAGGACGACGCGGGTCAGTGTCACCTCGTGCCCGCTGAGCATGTCCACACCGTGCATGACGGGCGCATCGGCTATCTCCGGCTGGCGCTCCACGGAGAGGCGGTACCGCCCGCCGAGCATGCGCGTCGAGTCGTCGTTCATCGTCGTCCTTCTCGGCCCTCGGCGCTGCCGCCGCCACGCCCATTGAGGGGGCAGCGGCAGCATCGGGCGCCGCCTTCATCGGCTGGCGCCGAGGTCCTCGTCGTGGTGCACCAGCGGTCGCTTCTCGCGCCCGGCCACGATCTCCGCGGCGGCGAAGACCGTGGTGATCTGATAGGTCACCGCCTGGGCCACCGGCACCGGCTCTGGCCGCAAAGCCGCCTGCGCTCGGCGGCACCACGCGCCGAACTCGTTCTCCACCGCCTCGTGTTCGCTGCGCAGGGCAGCGTTGCGGGGCTGGCTGGCGCAGCGGTCCCGGAGGTGGCGCAGCAGCATGCCGGCGGCGCGCAGCGGCACCGTCAGCGTGAGCGGCTGATCCGCGGCCAGGGCGGGGTGCTGCTGCACCTGCCCGATCATGTACGCCATGATCGCGGCCTGGTCACGCACGGCCGCGGTGAAGATGCTCTCTTTGCCGCAGTCGGCCGCCAGCACCCGGTGCAGCGCGTCGTTGACGGCGGTACGGGCCTGGTCCAGGACGGCGATGCTCTCATCCGCGGGCAGGGTGAGCGGGCACGTACGCCACATCGGCACCTCGGGGAAAATGCCCAGGGCGCTGTGCCGGGCGGCGTAGTGGGCGCTGCTCATGCCGGTGGGTTCCCATGCGGCGTCGGGCGGGGCCGGCTGGGGGCGGGGGAGAACGAACACGCCGTGGCCGGGGCTGTCCCAGCCGGCGCAGTCGCTCGGCGCGGAGGCGACGGGCAGCGCGCTGCGGTCGGCCGCGGCGGCGAGCACGCCCACGAGCTGTGGTTCTCCGGGCGTGATCATGTAGTGGCAGTGGTCCCAGTTGCCGCTGTGCAGGGAGACGAGCAGGCGGGGGCGCACGCTGTCGATGACCGTCATCATGGCCCGCGTCTCGGGCAGCGGGGCGGTGAAGTGCTCGGTGGGAAACGTCCATTCGGGCTGGTCCGCTCCGGCCGGCCGGTAGAGCCCGCGGTGGTAGGACTCCATGGTCGGCGGCCACGACGTCCACCATGCTTCGTTGAGCGCGGACCCGTCGGGATCGGTGCACGGTATGAAGTGCCAGGTGTATCTCTCGCGGGTCTCGGCATGCCTGCTGACGTACCTGGCGAGGGCCTCGATGGTGGCCAGGCCGAACGGCTCGTCCGGGTGCGGGGCGCCGAGGAGAAGCACATCGACGGGCCCGCCCTGGACGGTGAACAGATCCACCGGCCGGCCGGAACGGGAGCGGCCGACGGTCCGCAGATGGCACAGCTGCGGATGCGCGGCGCTCACCGCGCGCAGCCGCACGCCGAGCTCTTCCAGCGTGGGCGGTCGATCACCGATGAGATGAGTCGCGGGATGAAGATCCACGAACAACCTTTCCTCGTAGCTGAGCGGGGTGAGACGGAGGGCAGGGTCAGCCGCTGGTGATCGCCCCGAGTGCGGTGCGGATCTGCTGGTCGTGGTGCTGAGCGGCTCCCAGAAGGGAGGTGACCAGGGCGCTGTCGGCAAGGGTCGAGCGCGCCAGGTCGGCAGCCTCCTCTTGGTGGCCGACCTGGTGCAGGAGCACCGCGAGGTCGGCCTGCGCCCGTAGGGTGTGCGGGTGCTCGGGCCCCAGCGTTCCGGCACGGTCGGCGGCCAGTTCGCGGACGACGGCGAGGGCCTCGTCGTAGCGCTCCTGCTCCCGCAACAGCCGCGCCAGCAGATGCCGTGAGGCCAAGGTGGTGCGGTGCCGGACACCGAGCACCCGGGCCAGATCACCGGCCACCGCCCGCAGGACCTCCTCGGTGTCCGGTGCCCCGGTGCGCTGGAGCACCCAGGCCAGGGCCAGCCGCGCGGCCAGGGCTTCCTCGTGCGTCGCCGGCAGTCCCGTCTCAGCGCGATGGACAGCCTCACGGGCCAGCGTCTCTGCCTCCTCCCACCGACCCTGTTCACCGACGGCCTCGGCCAGGCGCGCCATCGCCCCGACCGTCCCGGCCGCCACCGGGCCCGCGAGCTCTTCCCGGCCCTGCACAACTTCCCGCAGCCGGGCTTCCCCGTCGGCCCACCGCCCTTGGCCGTAGCAGACCAGGGCATGATCGTGCAGCGCGGCCAAGTACGGCAGCGTGCCCTGCGCGCCGGACTGCTCCATCACGCTCACCACATGCGCGTACAGAGCGTCCGCGCGTTCGAAGTCTCCGTCGCGGAAGGCGAGTCCGGCCCGCGCCTGAAGGCGCTCCAGGAGACTCCCGCGCCCGCTGTCGCGCTCGGGTGTTGCTGCGCCCGGGGGCGTGGCGGCCCAGGCGGGGCCGGGCGAGCGGCGCAGACGGACGTAGGTGCGGTCGTCGAAGCTGACCGCGCCGGGCTTGACCCCCTTCGTGCCGGGGTTCATGCCGATGCGCAGCGGGTCCTGGGCAATCGCTGCCTGCAGCTCGGCCTCGGCCGTCGTCAGCGTCGCCGCTGGCGACAGGAAGCCGTCACTGGCCAGCACGATCTCCTCCACCTGGTCATCGAACGGAATGACCTCCACGAAGTCGGCCGGCACCGGGGTGCCGTCGAGGACGCCGTAGCCGTACGGGCCCGGCCGGTTGGCCAGCCTGCCCTGTTCCTTCAGGACCGGCAGGATGACCTCGCGGCCCGGGTCCTGCGCCGCGATCTCCTCCTCGGAGCGGCCGCCGGCGATCATGCAGTGCGTGTACGCGGCCCGCGTGCCGGCCAGGACGTCGTCGATCCGCTTCGTCGCGGGCAGGCGGGTCCACGTCGCGCCGCGCCGCAGGGCCACGTGGACATCGCCGACCCGCCAGATGAGACGGAGGGCGGGCACCACAACGGCTGCGGCCGCACTGGGGGCGACCGGGTCATCGGCCGGAACGTTCCACTGCGTTCGCAGCTTGGCCAGTGCCGTGGTGATCTGGTCCACCGCCCGGTCGGGCGCAGTGTCCGCAGCCATGCGGGCGAGGGTGTCGCGGACACATCGGGCGGCACGCGCGCCGCCGGTCAGCCCTCCGTAGTCCCGTCCGCTCTTGTCCGTGGCACCGTCGACCACGGCCACCAGCCCACCGTCCGCGACGAGCAGTTCGTCCTCGTTCGCAGCAGCCCCCTTGGGGACCGTGACGCGCTCGATCACCTCCCAGGCTCCGCCGCCGGGCTCCGGCCCTGAGGCCGGCCGGGGCGCCGGCACCGTCATGCCGGACACGGGGAGGGGGAGCAGGAGGGTGTTGGTGAAGGCGACCGCGCCGTGCCGGGCGTAGAAGTCGTGCGCGGTGTTGCCGTCGATGACGCTGATCCGCAGAGTCGTGGCGCCGTGGGCCCGGCAGTGGTCGTCGACCGCCTGGAGCAGCCGGCGTCCCAGGCCGCGTCCCCGGGCGTCGGCGGTTATGACCAGGGTCTCCAGGACGCCGACACGGTCGCCGAGTTTCCACGATCCGGCTGCCGCAATGACCCGTACGAAGGCGTACCCGAGGAGCTGGTCGTGGTCGCGGACGGTGAGGATCTTCGCGTGGGGCTCGTCCAGCCAGGCGCGGTACTCCGCGCGCCGGATCTGCCATGACTCTTCCGCCGAGCGCACCTCGCCGAGGTCGCCGAGGTGAGGCGCACTGGCCGCATGGTGGTCCAGCAGCTCGCCCCACAGCGGCGCGAGCGCATCGAGATCATCAGAGGGGTGCTCAGCGAGCACAACGGTCGTCGCAGGTATCGGTGATGGCGGCATCGCAGTCCTTGTGGTGGGAGGGGTGCCGGGGGCGCGGCGCACTGGCGCCGCGCCCCCGGCGGGTGGTCAAGCGTTCAGGGGGATCACGGCGACGGAGTTCCAGGAGATCTCCCACGCCGTCTTGCCGTTGTCGCGTGGCCGCTCGTCGAAGCCGACCTCGAGCAGGTGCACCTGACTGACGTGGAAGGGGACGTGGCTGGGGGAGATGCGGCGCAGCGCGCTCTGCAGCGGATCGCTGTTGGCCGTGTCCCAGCTGTATCCGAGGGACATGTGGTGGCGGCCTCCGTCGTGCTGGATCACGTCGGGCCCGCGGGCTTCGATCAACGCATCCTGCACGTGTCCCTTGAGGTCGATCAGCGGCTCGTCGGGCGCGAGGTCCAGCAGGGCTCCGGCCTTGTTGGCGATCGGCGAGCCCGCGGTGATCTGGAAGGGCGCCAGGTCACCGATGTGCTTGTGCAGGGCTTCGACGAGGTCCTGACGTTCGGCCGCGCTGATCCGGTCTGCGGTGGTGTCCGCGATCATCTCCACGGTTGTGTGCAGCAGCCCGCCCGTGAGGAGGGTGATCGGATACGGTGCCATCGCCTCGTGACACGATGCGGTGAGCTGGGCGAGCTCGCGGTCCACCGTGAGGTCGGGTAGCAGGTAGACGTGCAGGACCTTCAGCCCGTCGGACCAGGCGCCACCCCGGAACTGCGGCGTGAACTTCTTCACGATGTGGTCTCCTTACTCAACGCCGCCGTATCAAGGGTGGCTTCACGGGCGCGGGCGCCCGGACCGATTCGCCGATGGTGTTCTTGGGCCCAGACCGGCGCCGGGTCGTTCATGCCGTCGGCCCGAGGTCGATGCACGCCAGGGCCTTGTCGTCGGACACCTTGTAGCGGGGGTGCTTGACGCCGCTCGGGTCGTCGTCGTGCTCGTAGGCGTGGATGGCGTCGACGACCTGCTGGGGTCCGATCGCGGTGCAGGCGTCGGCGAACGCAGCCCAGGACCAGAGCCCGTAGGACTCGATTCCGGCCAGGGCGCCGTCGGTCATGACCCACATGCGCTTGAGGTCCGAGACGGGCCAGGACCGCACCACGGCGTGGCGGGCGGCCGCCGGCGTGGCCTCGGCCACCCAGTACGCCAGCGGGTCACCGACCTGGTTGATGTGCTGCATCTGGTGCTCCCGCAACTGCTGCAGCACCCGGCGGTGTTCGGGCGCGGTGAACCCGCCCCCGGCGCGCAGTTGCTCGGCCATGACGTCCCGGTGGGGGGAGAGCCGGACGAGAGTCTCCAGGCGCTCGTCGCGCAGCACTTCGAAGCCGTCGCGCTGCTCGACGACCACGGGCGTGTCGCAGAGTACGAGTGCGTCGACCATGTGGTCGTGGGGGCGGTGGCGCACGATCGCCGCGGTGGCAGCCGGCGAGGCGCCCGGGACCAGGCCGTGCTCGCCGGCCACAGTGGTGAGGGCCTCGTGGAGCGTGGTGCGCAGGTCAAGGTGCTGGGCGCGCTCGTGTACCGCGATGACCTCCTCGCCGAGGGTCTGGGCGTACCAGCCGCCGCGGGGGGCGTCATCGCTGAGGGTGGAAACGCCGTCGAGGACGACCACCAGGGTGGCGTCGGTATTGACGAGGATGCGGTCCTCGGACGGGCGGCCGCCGCCGCAGACCTCTCCGGTTGTTATCTGCACAGGAGTGCCTTCCATCGTGTGCGTAAGGAATGTCGGGGGCATCGGCGCGCACCGGTGCGCGCCGACGGGAGATGGCTACGCCTGGGCGCCGCCTGCGCCGAGCGGCACTTCGGCGATCACCGTCCACGTGTACCTCTCGCGCCAGGTCTGCTCCTGGTCGACGAGGACGGCTCGGGTCACCGTCATCCGGGGGCGCGGCGGGCGGAGCTTGACCAGGGCCCGGGTCAGGTCGTCGTGATCCCACTGGGCGCCGCTGTAGGCCAGGCTCAGGTGAGGCCAGAACCGCTCGGGGGCCTTGGGCATCGTGTCCACGCCGACCACGTCCTCGGTCGCGCGCCGCAGAGCCCAGTACAGCTCGGAGATCCGCTCCTCGGGATAGATCGCCGGCACGACGCCGTTGTGGATCGCCTGCGCCGGTCCGATCTCGATCTCGAACGGCTCGATCCCCGCCAGTGCCGGCCGCGCGGCATCCGCCACCGCGGCCGCCGCCTCGGCCGTCAGCGGGCCGACGGACTGGAGCGTCGCGTGCAGCCACTCCACCGGAACCGGGCTCAACTCCGGGTGCTGAGACAGGAGGTCGGCGTGCCGACGGACGAAGTCATGCACGGCCGGCTGGTCCTCGAACGTCAGGTGCCAGTGTGCCCGCCTCTCCCCCTTGGGCCAATGGTGGGTCTCCCAGAAGTCCCGCATTACGCCTCCCCGGAGATCCTGGACGGGTCGATCTCGCAGATCACTGGCAGGTGATCCGAGGCTTCCCTCGCGGCCGGACTCGTGTGCGTGCTGTAGCTGACCAGCGCCGGCACGACGGGCCGGGTGGTGTACACCAGGTCGATACGGCGCGCACCCCACGGGTCAGGGTCGCCGCGCCCGTCCTCCCAGTGCCCGACCGTCGCCTGCCACGGCACCTTCAGGTGAGCGGCGGCGTCCACCATGAACCCGCGCCGCAGAAGCACCTCGCTTTGGCGGCGGTCGGCCAGCTGCTCCTTGCCGATCGTCCCTTCCAGCAGCTGGTACTCCAGGTCGTCGTGGTCATGGTCGAGATAGGGCTCGGGGTCGTAGAACTGTTCGCCTTCCGGCTCGTCGACCTTCGCCGCCGACAGGGCGTTGAAGTCCCCCAGCACCAGGCCGGGCTTGGCGCCGCCGGTGGTGCGGAAGACGCTCTTGATGCGGAATGCCTCGTCCCGCCGCCAGTTCCCGCGGAACGGGTCGCCGTGGTACGAGGCGACCGTGACCGGCTCGGCGGCCCCGATATCGAACCGCGCCGTCGTGAACCCGTGCCAGAAGTCCGGCGCCCCGTAGGGGCGGAAGCCCCCCGCGACCGGCTTGACGGTGCTGGGGTTCCACAGCAGCGCCGTGTACCAGCCGCGCGCCAGGTTGTTGGCCATCGCGGTGGGGCCCGGCGTGCCGTCCGCGTGCACGGTGGTGGCGCTCAGCCCGGTCTCGGCGGCGAGCTGCTGAATGACCGTTGACGCCTCGGTCGCCCATTCGGCGGACGGCCGGGTCTCGTCGACGATCACTTCCTGGAGAGCCAGGATGTCCGGGGCGATCTCGCCGATGGCGGTCACGCGCGCTTTCCACGACGCGGTGTCGATGGTGTCGCGGCCGAGCTTGTAGGCGTTGAGGTTGGCAAGACGTATCGTCCGCACGAAGTCCCCTCCCGTTATCGGTTGTTGAGTTGGCTGCTGGATCCGGGCGAGCTAGCGCCGCGGGCGGGGCGCGTGACGGAGTGAACGGCGCGCTCATGCGTGCGTGGCGCGCAATTCGGTGACCGGGCCCGGCGCCGCGTGAGGGATACCCCACCTCTCGTGCGCCCAGCGGGCGGCGAGCTCCGCCTGCCGGTAGCCGGTCTCACCCCAGCCCAGGAGCGCGGCCGCCTGGTCGGGAGTGGCGAGGAGCCGGGCGAAGGTACGGCCGGTGGCCGGATCCACCCCGCCCGGGCCCACGTCCGTGACGGGGGCGGCCAGGCGGAGGCGCGCGCACGGCCCGATACCGCCGTAGACCTCCCCGGTCGCGTCATAGACCCAGCCCAGCCGCACGATGTCGTCGCCGATGGTCACCTGGGCTTCCTCGAACGACTCACGCTTCAAAGCCGCCTCGGGCGAATCATCCGTGCTTTCGATGGTTCCTCCCGGAAGGGCAGGGAGCCGGTTCGCGGGATCCACGACGAGGACCACGCGGCCGTCCGGCACGAACAGCCACCCCCACGCCTGCTTCACCTGCATGGCGTCCGGCACCGGTTCCGGGTGCCAGGGCCATGCCCGGCCGGCCCGCGGCCGTACGTACACCTCGTGGCGGTCCAGCGCCGGCGCCTCCCCGACGTGCCGGCCGCTTTCCAGGTGCGCGGTCGTGCCGGACAGGCGGGCGCGCAGCGCGGCGAGCATGATCTGCGCGTCGACCGGGATCATCCGCTCGTGGGCCTGCGTGGAGTCGACGAACTCGAAGCCCAGCAGCTCATCGGCGGGTACGCGCAGCGCCGCGATCTCCTCCTCGGTGAGGGTGCCGCCGTCCAGGACGTAGCGGACCTCACCGGGCACGATCTTCCCGGCATCGATGTCCGGATGATCCGGGGGAAGCCAGTGCACGGCCAGCAGCCGGCCCGGCGTCCGCTCCACGCCGAGCTCTTCGCCGACCTCCCGCACCCACGCCTGCGCGGCGCTCTCCCCGGGCTCGGCGCCACCACCGGGCAGCAGCCACTGCTCACGGTAGGTGGGCTGGACCAGAAGGATGCGCCCGAGCGGATCGGTGAACAGGGCCGCGGCGCTGAGCCAGACCGCGTGCCGGGAACGTGAGTACTCGGCGTGCGACATCAGCCGCGGGGCGGGAAGAGCGGCGGGACTTGTGTCGTGTGAGGCGTCCATCAAGGGCTCCTTCTGTGCGGATCACGCGGGGCGGTCCGCTGGCGTGGCGCCCCCGGAGGAGGGCGGCGGTCCGGTGCACCGACCGGTGACGGGATCAGGGCGCAAGGTGCGTCAGGCCGGGGGAGTGGGCCAGGCTGATGCGGGTGTAGTACTCGGTGCCGATGACACGGTGACGGACCTCTTCCGGGAGCCGAGACAAGATTCCCGGCAATGGCCGCTCCCGCTCTACCTGGCTGCGATGCGCAAGGATCGCGGCCCATTTGCGGGCCAGCCACGGCCGTACGTCCACCGTCGCGCTGACGTGCTGGTCGGGGACGCTCAGCACCGACTTGCCGACCTGGTGCAGCAGTTCGCCGAGGTCTGCGGTGCCCGAGTCGGGATGGGTCGCAAGGTAGAGGGCGGACGGCTGCCACGGCGGGCCTGCATCCGGGTATCGCCGGGCGAGCCCGGCGGCGGCCACCGCGAGCAGGGCCATCTGGTGGGTGTACCGATGGTCGGGGTGGCCGGTCAGCTGCCCGTAGGCGTCGTGCGTGACGACGACGTCGGGCCTCACCTGCCGGATGTGGGCGACGAGCTCACCGACGGCGTTCTCCAGGGGCACATCGCACCACCGCGGGCGCCCGGGAGCGGACTCGGGAACGCGGTGGTCGGCGTAGCCGAGCATGCGCGGCGCCTCGCCCAGCCCCAGGGCTGTCAGGGAGTCGGCGAGCTCGCCGGCGCGCGGGCTGTCCGCCGCCCAGGTGGCGGTGACGACGGCCGCGCGGGCGCCCCCTTCGGCGTGCTGAGCCAGGACACCCCCGCACATGAGTGCCTCGTCGTCAGGGTGCGCGAGCACAGCAAGCAGGTTCGGCAACACACCTGGCTCCTTTCGTCGTTGCGCCGCGGCAGGCCGGCTCATGCGGAGCCCCCGAATGGGGTTTCGGGAATCAGCGGCAGCAGGGAGCGAACGTCGCGCAGCAGGTTGCATTCGGAGAACGTGCGCTTCAGATCCAGCACCGGTGTGCCCGAGCGGTTCTCCACCCGGACGGTGACCGTCACCTCACCGAGGCCGTCGCGGGGCCCGTCCTCGGCCGCGAACTGCCGGTACAGACGGGCTTCCTCGGCGCTGGTGGGGAGGGAGCGTTCTCCGGCATATGCGCAGGGCTGCCCGCCGTGGGGTTCTTGAAGTCGGGAGTGGATGTGCCCGAACGTCATGCTGTTGGAGATGTGCGCGCGGGGCGCGTGGTCCTCGACGAGCACGGTGTGTTCGCGGGACCGTCCGGAGGGCACCTCCATGCGGATCGACAGCAAGAAGTACGGGCGGCCGTTGGGGCCGACCGGCGCATGCTGGCGTAATTGCAGCGGCCAGTGCGCTATCCCGCTCCTGACCGCGGGCAAGGGCGCACCCTTGCGCGGGCGGAAGCGCAATACGTTCGGCGGGTACTCGGCGTCGTTCATCCAGTTGTCCTTGCAGGCCCCCGACAGCGGGGAGCCGGTTGGTCGCCGCCTCCGCGCCGGCGCGGAGCGACGATTCCGCCATGTGCCGCGGGCAGAAGGGGTCTGCTGATGTGGCTCATCTGAGGGCGTCACGCAGGACCCCCTCCACCTCGGGCAGCCGGTCCAGCAGCATCAGCGCGGCCTCGTGCCGCGCCCGCCCGTACGCCTCGAGCGGCGCGTCGACGGCAGCCGGGTCGTCCAAGGGCTCGGCCAGCGGGTACGTCGAGGCCAGCGTGTAGGCACAGCCCACAGTCACGCTGCAGAGCAGGTCGTCCAGGGGTAGGCCCGGGTACTCGTCCCGGTAGGCGGCCAGGAGCGCGGGCAGCCCGGTGAGCCACTCGTCGCCGAGGAGAACCGTCCGCGGATCGCACCCGATCCGGGCCACCTCCCACGCGAGGTAGCGCGGCCGCGGCGGCTGGAAGTCCACCACGGCCGCCACCTTGTCCCCGCGCAGCAGCAGATTCGGGGCGGCGAGGTCCCCATGGACGACTTGCTCCGTCAGCGCGGGCAACCCGTCCAGGATGACTGCGACGCGATCGAGTAGGGCCAAGCGCTGCCGGGCGGCGTCCAGGGCCCACTCCTCGAACGGGCTGAGTCGGCCACGGCGGCCGTACTCGCTGACCAGCCGTTCGAACCGCGCCCGTGCCCGCTTCAGGTCGCATACCCCGGCACCATCCCGCAGCCGCGGAACGGCCGCGGGATGGGTGCCGAGATGGCGGTGCAGCCGTCCCAGAACCGTCCCGACCGCCGGCCACCGTGCACCGGCAAGTCCGCCTTCAGCGGTCTCGGAATCGGCCACGTACTCCCACAGGGACATCGGCAGCCGGCCCACCTCCTCGACCAGGGCGCCCTCGCGGGTGGGATGCACAGCGGGCACCGGCACCCCGCCGCTGCGCGCGAAGGCGGCGAGCTCCACCGCTTGTCGCTCCCGCTCCACGGAGGCGTGGTCGAGGTAGACCTTGGCGAAGTACCGGCGCCCCGACCGGGTGGTCACCATGTAGTTCCAGGTCGCGGTGCCGACTGGGATCTGGGTCACCTCAGCCGGGTGCACGCCGTACGCCAGGATCAGCGTCCCGGCGACGGCGGTGATCATCTGCTCTGCGACTCTCATGCTGACGTCGTGTCCGGCTGCGGGGCGCGGGGGTCGGGGGCCAGAGCGATGGCCATCCACGGCACCGCCTCCTTGCTGTGCGAATGACCGACGGGATCGGTGCCGCTGCGGTCGTCGAGGCTGAAGCCGGTCACCATGACCATGTCCGAGCCGTCGGCGACCGAGACGAGCTGGCTCCCACAGCGAGGGCAGAAGCCGCGGTGCAAGGTCGGCCAGCTCGGATACCAGGTCGGCTCGCCGCCCGGCCCGACCCACTTCAGGCTGTCCCTGCGGAATCCGACCCACAGGACGGCGGGCCCGCCGGAGATGCGCGTCTCGTGCCGGCACGAGCACAGATGCGGGTCGTCCGGATCGCCCGTCACCTCGTACCTCGTGTGGCCGCACTCGCAGCGCCCGGTTCGCACCTTGGACGTCGGTTCAGTCGCGCTGGCTGCCGATGCCGCATCACTGTCGGAGCGGTCGCCCGAGTCGGCGGGGCCGGTGGGGTGGTCGGGTCCGGGCGGGTGGGGTGCGGTGGACATGGTCTCCTCGTTCGGTGTCGTTGGCCGGGGTGAATGGCGCACGGTCGGGCTCCGGGTTGGTCAGGGAGCGGGTACGGGGGTGCCGGTCAGGTGCTCGGCCCGGCGGGCGATGAGCGGGGCGAGAACCGGGTGGACGCCCCTGTGGCACGTCTGCAGGAGCTGGCCGAGCGCGACGAGTTCCCCGGCCCGGCCGGCAGCCGTGTCAAGGACGTGGGCGAACTCGCGGCGAATCCGCGCCGCGGTCACGGGGGCGGCAAGGGAGTAGGCGTGCAGCAGGCCCACGTCATAACCGACGGGCAGGCGGCCCCAGTTCTCCCAGTCGAAGATCAGTAAGGGGGACTTCGTGAGATTCGCCCAGTGCAGATCACCGTGGCCGGTGGTGTAGTCGTGAACCTGAATCGGGTCGATGCCGAGGAATCGGCGGAAGTTGGTGTCGACCCACCGCTGCCGTACCGACTCCCGATCCGTTGGCACGGTGGCGAGCATGTTCAGAGCGGCGCGCAGATCCGCCCACCAGGCGTCGGGGAGAGACACGTCCCCGACGAGCGCGGGGGTGCCGTCAGCGAGCGGGCGCGCGCTGATGTATTCGGTGAGCTCGGCACGGTAGGCGTGCTCGTCGGCGCTCCAGTCGACCAAACCCCGAAGCCGGGGCCGGGGCACCGGCCGGGGGACTGCCGTGTCCGCGAGCGCCGTGCCCTCCCACAGCCGTCCCCCGGCCTTGTCCACCGCGGCGGCGACAACCCGCAGCCAGCAGTCCCCGGCCCGGCGTCCCAGGGTGCGGCCCTGCCACCCCCACACCTCCGGCCCCGACACCGGCACCTGGAACTGGCGCGCGGCAGCCGCGTGCGCGCGCCGCATCCGTTCCCTGTCGTCGTGCTCCGTCGGCGCGGCGAACACCACCTCGCGTACTGCCGGTTCCACCGTCACACCCCCTCCGCCGCCACGGCGATCCCCGGGCGCTCAACGGGGCGGGGGAGCAGCGCGTCACGCCCCGGCCACCGGAACACCAGGCGGCAGTGCTCCTTGTCCAGGACCTCCCCGGCGGGCAGCAGATCGTCAGGCGTCCCGGCCGGGTAGACCGTCAAGGCGGGATCAGCGTGCTTGCTGTTGTCGTCGGCGCGCACATGGCGGTCCCAGGCCCGGACCGTGACCGCCAGCTGCTCGGCCAGTCGCGGGCCCTGCTCGCCGAACGCGCGGACCACCCACTCCCACTTCTTGTCCTCGCGGCGCTCGCCGTCCTGGATCTGGACATGGGTGAGGTAGGCGAGCGAAGCGCCGCCGACGATTGCGGGTACGTCACGGCCCTTCACGATGCCGGTCACGTCCTGGTCCGGGTCCCGGTGGGCGGCCAGTCGGCAGAAGCCGGGCAGCGTGGTGGCCGCGTACAGCTGCAGGGAGCCGAAGAAGGCTCCCGCCCCCATGGTCACGCCGGTGGCGACCTCATGCCGCGTCCCCTGCAGCGCCTCCTCCAGGCCGTCGGTGTCAGCGGCGGTGCCGTGCTCGAAGCGAAGCGTCAGCCCGCCGTCGAGCAGGGAGACAACCGGAATGGTGCGGGCCTGCTGCCCCTGGTCGCGGACGAACCCGCAGTACGTGAAGTGCCGGGCCTCCAGCACTGGCCCGCGCCGCTCGAAGGCGATCGCCCGGGTGTAGCCGCCGATCTCCAGCGGCAGAACCAGGCGTCCGCCCTCGGCCAGCTGCTTCCACCAGGCCGGGGCGATGTCCCAGCAGTTGTAGGTGACCACGCTGGCGTCGAAGCCGCCGCGGGGCACGAGGCGGGCGGGTGCGCCGAGGGCCGCGTCGGCTTCGACGACGGTGACGCGGCCGCTGCCGGCCTCAGCAAGGGCACGGCGGGTGCGGCGCACGACCCATGGGTCGATGTCGGCGGTGATCACGAGTCCGTCGGGCGCGGTGACCTGGGCGATCAACTCGGCGTTGTAGCCGCCGGATCCCGCCTCGAACACGATCGCGCCCGGCGTCAGGCACAGAGCCTCGATCATGTCGGCCTGGAGCCACGCCGCGGACACCGAGCTGATCGGCGCTCCGGTCTCATCGCGCCGGGTGATCACGGCCCGGTCGCCGCCGTCGTACGCGTCTGCGAGGCTCGCCTCCGGGGCGAAGCGGTGACGCGGCACGGTTCGCAGCGCATCACGGACCGGCTCGGACGGGGCCCAGCCGCCGTCGATCACCTGCTTGGCCATCGCGCGGCGCAGCCGGGGCGCCGCGGCCGGCTCACCCGGTACGGTCGGCTGCTCGACGGCGAGCGGGTAGGAGACCACGGGCGGCAGGTCGGGGATCACTCCGGGCCACACGGCATCCAGAGACTGGGCGGCGGGGACGAACACTGCACCGATGCAGGCAAGGGCGTGCAGGTCGACGAACTCCCAGCGGGCGAACTTGTCCGGCTCCGGATTGGCGAGGGTGCCGGACCAGTTGGTGATGCGGACGACTGCCGTCAGCCGCGGGACGTCGCTGGCGGCGTCGGCGAGCATCGTCACCACATACGCGTTCTCGGCGTCGGCGGTGAGCCCGGTCTCCTCGGCGAGTTCGCGCACCGCGGCCGCCTCGAACGACTCCGATCCGTCACTCTTCCCGCCCGGCAATTCCCACATTTCCCGGTGCGAGCGGCCGAGCAGGACTCGGCCGGCTTCGTCGGTGACGACCGCGAGGGCGCCCGTCACGGCCAGACCAGTGGGCGGTCGCTGCCGCTCCACCGCCCGGGTGCCGGTGTGGCAGGGGCCGCGCAGGACCAGGACGGCGAGCTGGTCCGCCTCCAACCGCTCGACCGTCTCCCACCCCTCGGTGAGCAGACCGATCTCGTCCTCATCGAGAGCGATCCTGCGGCGCTCCTCAGGCGTGTGCTCGACCACTGGGGTGATCACGACGAGGGCGCCGCCGGGCCGCAGCCGCTCACCGAGCGCGTGCACGGCACTCATCCGGTTGGCCAGGAAGGGATACATCAAGCGCAGCGTGACCAGGTCGTACCCGTCCTCGTGCAGCGGTTCCGGGTCGTCGCGTTCAAGGTCCAGACACAGCCAGCGCACCCCCTCGACCGCGGCGTGCTCCGCCCGGGCCCGCTCGAGGGCGCCTTCGGCGAAGTCCAGGGCGTCCACGGTGTAGCCGAGCGAGGCCAGGAACACCGCCAACTCGCCGGTGCCGCAGCCGGCATCGAGGGCCCGGCCGCCGGCAGGGGCGGGCGCGTGCTCGGCGAGCAGGGCCTTCTCCTTGTCCCCGAGCTGTCGGAAGCCGTTCCCATCGGCGTAGTGCTTGGACCATTCGGTCCGCGTGTATCCCACAGATCCCTCTCCTGGTACGTCAACGGCGGGTAGTGCCGTGCTGCCGCGGCAGCACAAGGGGCCCGTACAGAGCGAACGGTTGTTTAGTGGTGAATGCCCAATATCGGTCGCCGTAGGACCAATGCCAGTATTCCGTCGGGTAGTTGACCAGTCCGGCCGCGGACAGCGCGGCCTTGAGGGTGCCCCGGTTCGTACGGGCCTGGTCGCTGAGACCGACGGCGTCGGTGTAGCAGGCGCCCGCCGACTCCTCCGGCGACGCATTGACTCGGACACCCATGTCCAGCTCGCGGCCCTGGTGGTCGACGAGCGTCACGTCGACGGCCGCACCGGCGGAGTGCGGCGCGATCTCCGGAGGCGACACGAAGCGGCTGGCGGCCTCCCGGATCGTGGCGGCCTGCCAGTCGGGATGGGTGCGGGCCAGCTCGTCGGAGTACTCCTCGAAGTACCGCCGCTGCAACGCCGGCGGCCGATACCCCTCGACAAAGAGCAGTTCCACCCCGGCGGGCAGCAGTGACTGGGCATGCAGCAGCCGGGTCAGCACCCCCTGTCGCACGTGGGCGAAGGCCCCGGCCGCGTCCTGCTTGCGGGCATCGACCTTCAGACCGTGCGCCCGCACGTCCACGAGCTCCTCGCCGCAGTCCGTGAAGGGGATCGCGGCGATCCTCCGGTCGGACATCAGCACAATGCTGCTCACTTCGTCCCCCAGTCCCAGGCGTCGAAATAGGCGGCCACACCGGTGCGGCGGGCCTCGGCCACGGCGCTCAGCCGGGCGAAGTCGCGAGGCGGCATCAGCGCCTCCCACTCGGCCAGGGGAAGCACGCGCGCCTCGTCGTGCTCACGCGGATCCAGCGCGATGCCGCGGATCTGCTCCGACGTGAGGCGGCCGCCGTCGAAGACCAGGCCGAGCGTGCTGTAGGGCCACTCGGCACCAGGCAGCCCGTACACCGTCGCCAGCAGACGCGGCGGACCGGACACCGTCAGCCCGGTCTCCTCCCGGCACTCACGCACCGCCGTGCCAAAAGGCCTCTCCCCGGGATCCATCGTGCCGCCCACCAGCTGCCACGGGTGCACGGGCGAGTAGACGGAATGCAACTGCAGGGGCCGGTCGTCCTCGTCGGTGAAGTACAGGCACGCGAAACAGGTCGCCTTCAGCACCGTCTCGGCATAGACCTCGGGCGGCATCCACCCGGAACCCTCGCCACCCTCACCGCCCTCCGGCAGACCGCGGCCGACTGCCTGCTCGTCCTTGGCGGCCGGCGCTTTTAGGCGCGTCATCCGCATCAGCGCCGCACTGCTGGCGAACCCCAGGTCGCGGTACAGCGGGGCGGCCTCCTCGCTGGCGTGGAGCTCGAACAGCGTGACATGTTCGGCATGGAGCTGCTCGAGGAGCGCGGTCACCACCGCCCGGGCGTAGCCGCGGCGCCGGAAGCCCGGGCGTGTGGCGACGGCGTGCACGCGCGAGGCCAGCCCCTTGGGATAGGCGGGCGCCGGGAGCACGGGATGGATCAGGCCGAGGGCGCAGGCGGCCATCGAACCATCCGGGGCGTCGATGACGAACGCCCGCGCGTCCCCGCCCGCGGTCAGCCGCGGCGCCAGCTGGGCCGTGCACCGCCGGATCCACTCCTCGCTCAATGGCTCGGACAGGATGTACTCGGAGCGCATCCGCACGATGCCCTCGGCATCGGCCGGCGCCGCCGCGCGGACCGGCGCCTGCTGCACGGCGCCCGGCACCCCGATGGTGAGTGCGGGCGAATTGTCGCGGCTCATGAAGGTTCTCCCGCAGGCGAGTTGGCTTCGTGCTCGGCGCGCAGGCGGGCCAGCGTCCGGTGGCCCCGCTCGACCAGCTCCGGATCGCCGTGGGCGGCACCGAACTGGATGCCGCTCACCGCATCGAGCGCCGTGTCGATGACCAGGCGGGCTTCCTCGGCAGCCGTCAGGGGCCTGCCGTACCCGGCCATGAACGCCTCATACAGGTCAGGCCGGTTGGCCCAGGCGTCGGACAGACGGACCAGGTCGCGCACCGCGGGACCCGGTTCGCTCCGCTCCAGATCGATCACGGCCACGCTGTCCTCGGAGTCCTCGGAGTCATGGGGGGTGTCGGCGTCGTCGTGCAGGATGTTGCGGAGCTGGAAGTCGCCGTGGGTCTCCACCCACTCCAGTGGCGCCAGGTCCTCGGCCTGGCGGACCAGCTCACGAACGAACTCCTCATCACCCGGGACGAGATGAGGGCGCGCCGCTTCCAGGTGCCGGTCGGCCTTGGCGACGGCCGGGCCGCTGCCTGCGGGAGCCGGCCGCGGAGGCGAGGCCTCATGGATACGGCGCGCCAGCACACCAATCTGGCGGAAGACCTCCCGCTCCCGAGCCGGGACGAGGATCCTGCCGTGCAGGGGCCGGCCGGGCAGCGCGGTGATCACGACGGCCCGCAGTTCCCCGTCGGCGGCCACCAGCCGGGGCGCGGCCGAACCCAGAGATCCGGCCCAGGTCCGCAGCGCCCGGACCTCCCGGTCATGGAACTTGTCGTTCTGATGGGCTTTCACGTACCAGGTGCCGCCGGCGGCACCCCGCACACGCCAGACGCGGCTGTTCTCCCTTGTCCATGAGGTGTCGGTCCACTCACTGATCCGGCCCACCGCGCGCTGCGCGAAGGCCTCGAGCGCAGCATCGGGACGGGTGCCGCGGTCCGGGCCGGTCGCGTCCGGGACCAGGCGCAGACGGTCAGCGCCGGGGTCGTAGGCGATGGCGTCACCGGACATTTGGAAGTGCACGGCGATCCTGGCACCGGCCCGGTAGGCGTCCAGGCCGGCACGGCAGTACGCCACCATCCCGTGCGGCAGTGCGTCCAGCCGCGCCCACATCATCGCGTCGCACACGTCCTGCTCGGCGACGTGCGGCTCCCCGAGCCAGTTGCGGACTTCGAAGAAGTAGCCGGTACGCGAGGTGCCGCCTGGGCTGCGGTGGTGCACGACGACGGCTCCCCGTACGTTGGCCGGGGCGATGACGACGCCGGTCTCCTCCCGTGCCTCACGCACCAGAGCGTCGACGACGTCTTCGTGCGGGCCGTCCAGGTGCCCGGACGGCAGGTGCCACAGCCCGGCCGCATACACCTGCCCGGCCCGCCGCGACAGCAAGACCTCCAGCCCCTGTGCTGCCTCGCGCAGCAGCATCAGATGAACGTCCACCGGTTCGGTGTGCCGCTGCCCCGGGTTCACCGCGCTCCTCCGCCGCGCCGGGCGAGGAGGACCGTGAAGACGGCGTGCTCCGTGAGGGATCCACCGCAGGCGTGGGAGTCGAGCAGCGTCCGGGCCTCGTCCTCGAAGGCGGCGTGCCGCTCACCGAAGAGCTCCGGGCTCGCGAAGGACGTGCTGCGCAGGTAGCCGATCACGTCCTTCGGCGCCCAGGCACGGTCCACGGAGTAGGGGTGCTCGGTGACGTCATTCCACGCCGATGCGGCGAGGTCCTCCTCGTACGAGCGGTCAGGCTCACGGTAGGCGGCATCGGTGCCGGCCCGGCGCTCGGCGCCCAGGTAGTGCTGGATGAGTTCGCGCAGAGCCCGGGTCCAGTCCGCCTCGTAGGTCCACAGGCTGCCGTCTCCCATGATCGCGACGGCAGCGTCCGGTGCGGCCACCTGGTCCGCCATCGCCAGCACCGCTGGACGGTCCATCCAGTGGAACGCCCCGCAGCAGGTGATCAGGTCCGGGGCGTGCGCCTCGGCTCCGGGCAGCGGTGCGTACGCGTCGGCCGCGGCGTGGACGAGGCGGAGGGTGCAGCGGCCGAGAACCGGCGCGAGAGCGTCCTGGGCCTGGTCCAGCATCTGCTGGCTGACGTCGACCGCCTCGATGTGCGCCAACCCGGGTGCGGCGGACAGGAGCGCTCGGGGCACCTGCCCGGTGCCTGTGCCCAGGTCCAGGAGGGCCGGGTTCGGCCGGCCCTGCAGTACGCCGGCCAGCAGTTCGGCCGCGGCCGTCGGAACACCGGGCCGGTAGCGCTCGTAGTCGGGGGCCGCAGCCCCGAACAGGGCTGGCTGCTCCGGCGTGCGGCCTGGAGAGGACGTGTGGGGACCGGTCACGAGGCAACTCCTTGAGCAGCTGGGCGGGGGACTGGCAGGTGCCAGGTCAAGCCGCCGCACGGCGACGTGACGCGCTGCCCGCCGTCCGGGGCGATGACGAGGCCGTAGCGGTCGGGCGAGCCTGCCGCCCGCCATCGAACGGCGAGGTCTTGGATTTCCTTCCAGATGTCGCGCGGCCCTTGGATGGTCACGTTCCACCGCGTCGCGCCGGTCGGCTCGACCCGCAGCCAGGATCCGCAGCCGGGCGCCCCGATCACCAGGTGGTCGGCGCCGAAGTCTCGCACTAGCCCGCCGAGTAGGTGGTCGGCCGCGAGCCACAGGCCCCGGTCGCTGTCGGCCGGCGGGCTCAGCTTGCTCCGCTGCGTCCAGGTGCCCGGCTCGGCGGCGATACGCTGCCGGAACTCCTCGCTGAGCCAGATCCTCTCCAGATCACGGCCGGCCTGGTGGGCAAACTCCACGGCCCGCAGCTCCGCCCGGATCTGCCCGTCGGCGGTGCGCTCGACGATCGCAAGGGCGGGCCACGACGGGGAGGCTGTGGTCACATGCGCCAGCAGCCGCCCCCCGGGCGCGAGCTGCGCGACCAGGGCGGGCGGTACGTGATCGACCGTGTACGAGATGAGAATCCTGTCGAACATCCGCCCTGGCACGCCCTGTTCACCAGCGCCACACACCACCTCGGGCCGGAAGCCGAGGTCGCCAAGCCGCAGCGTGGCCGCTTCGACGAGGTGCTGGTCCCGGTCGAGGGTGACCACTCCCTGGTCGCCGCACACCTGGCAGGCCACTGCGGCCGTCACCCCCGCGCCCGTGCCGACGTCCAGCACCCGCTGACCGGGGCGCAGATCCAGCTCCTCCAAGAGCGTGGTGGTCAGGCTCATCAGCGTGGCCGCCGACGTGATCGACGCGCCCGACCGCGAGCCGCGTACTCGTTCCACCAGCCGTTCCCCGTTGTGCTGGACGAGCACGCTGGCCCCGCCGTACAGAATCCCGAGCAGCTCGGGCCGGTCTTGCGGCTCCGCCCAGTCCAACAGGTCCCAACGGCCCGGCCTTTCCTCCCGGGCGTTGCGACGCACGTAGGCCTGCGGCATCAGTCGCTCACGAGGAAGCACCAGCAGCGCATCGCGCACGGGCCCCGCGCCCAGCGCGCCTTCCGCTTCGAGACGGGTGACCATCGTCGCCCGCGCGGCCGCTGTGTCCACGGCCGCGTCCCCATCGGCTGGCTGCGCCTCCTGCCTTGCGCCCGGGCCGGACTGTGCCGGGCTCGTGTCCAGGGTGCTCACCGCCTACTCGCCCCATCCCGTCTCCGAGTACAGACGCCCGGCGACAATCCCTTCGATCGCCACTCGGCTGTACGGCACCACGGCGGCGGGAAGATCCGTCGGGTCCCACCACCGCCACTCCACGCACCGGTCGGGCTCCAGGAGCCTCGGGGTGCCAGACCAGGAGTGGGCTCTGAACACGAGTCCGATGCGCGGCCGCGCAGTCGGCGAGTCGCTGTGGTGGATTACGTGTACGAGCTCGACGCTGTCGGGATCGACGAGCAGACCTGCCTCTTCCTCCGCCTCTCTGACCAGGCATCTGATCGCGGCCTCTCGCTCACAGTGCCCGGCCAGGAAGTGCCACTCGTTCGCCCCGAACTTGGAGTCGGGGTGTCGCAGACCCAGCAGGATCTGTCCGTGCGAGTTCTGGAGGTAGAGGTGGACTCCGATGATGTGGAGTTCGGTCCCTTCGGGCGCCTCGTCACACGGCCGACCAGCGGCGGACGGAGCGTCGCGTTCCTGAGGATGCCCGTCCGGCGCGGTGTCGACGACCGTCCGGACGTGGGTGCGGGTGGGCGGCACGCTGGTTCCTTACCTTCTCGGGGAGGCTGGGGGGGGAGGCTTCTGTCCAGGTCGGCGGACCGTAGACACCTGGACACGGGTGAGACGGTCATCGGGCTCGTCAGCCGTCCGCCGGGGGGGACGGGCAAAGGGTGGCGTCATGTGTCCGCGATCTTGGTGGCCTGGTAGCCGGCGGCCTGAAGGGCGAACATCGCGGCGTACTCGCCCTTGAGGGTGAGCAGCTCCTGGTGTGTGCCGGACTCGATGATCTTGCCGTTGTCGAAGACGTAGATGTGGTCGCAGTCGATGACGGACGCGAGCCGGTGCGAGATGAGCACGGTGATCCGGTCGGGGCGGCGCTTGCCGCGCAGTACCGTCTGGTAGACGGCGTGTTCAGCACGCGGGTCCATGCTGGCCGTGGGCTCGTCCAGCAGCAGCACCGGAGCATCCTTGTATTCGCCGCGGCCCACCGCGACCTTCGCCCACATGCCCGCTGACAGCTCTTGGCCGCCGCGGAAGCGCTTGGACAGCGTGGCGGACCAGGTGCCCGGAAGGCCGGCGATGACCTGGTCGGCCCCGGAAGCGACAACGGCGTCGAGGACGCGCTGAGGTTCCGCCCTGGTCAGGGTCCCTCTGGAGACAGTGATGTTGGACAGGGCGGAGAAGGGGTACCGGGTCGGATCTTGCAGGACCGAGGCGACCTGGGCCTGTAGGGATTCCGTGTCGTAGTGCGTTGTGGGCACGTCGTCCCATCGGATCTCGCCGTCCGTGGGGTCGTACAGGCCGGCCAGCAGTTTCGAGCAGGTGCTCTTTCCTGATCCGTTGGCTCCGACGAAGGCGACCGTCTGCCCGGCGTGCAGAGTCAGGCTGATCCCGGCGAGAGCGGGTGTGTCCTTGCCGGGGTAGGTGTAGTGCACGTCCTCGAGGGTGATGGTCGTGATGGTGTCGGGGGCCGCGACGCCGGTTCGGCGCGGCAGCAGGCTTCGGCAGCGTTGCTGATGTTCCAGCAGGTCTCCCACCCACAGGCTGGTCTCGTACAGCAGGTGGGCGACGTCCACAACGCGGGTCATGGACGAGCGGGCACTCTGCAGTGCCAGGACGGCGCCCGCGCCGGCGGCCAGCGGCAGCCAGCCGTGGATCAGCATCAGGCCGAGAACCACGTAGGTGATGCCGGTGCCGATTCCCCCGGCGCTCCTGCCGATCAGGGACATGCGGGCCTCGGCGAGGTTCAACCGGATGTCCTCGGCGGTGATCTGCTCGGTGAGCCGGGCGTGCTCGTCCAGCAGTGCCCGCTGGGCGGTGTGGGAGCGCAATTCGGCTGCCGTGTCGCGGTCCAGCATCAGCCACGAGAACACGTCGGTGCGCCGGGACATCTCGTTGAAGCGGCGGAAGCTGTGGAACCGGGCCTTCGCCGACTTCACCGCGGCCGCGCCGACGGGCAGGACGGACAGCGGCAGCAGGAGCAACAGCAGCGGATGCAGGACAGCAAGGACGCTCGCGGTGCCGACGAGTACGAGCGCGGCAGCGGCGAGCGTCACGACGTGACCGACGATCTGCCGTGCGTAGTGCAGCCCTTGGTTGCGGGCTCGGTAGCACTCGTCCTGCCAGGTCGGACTGTCGACCGCCTCGAGCTTCACATGTGAGGTGAGGCGGTAGAAGTCGCGCTCCAGGGCGGCCCGGATCAGAGGAGTTAGCTTCCCCTGCGCGACCGTGACTCCGTACTCGAGCGCCGCGCGCAGGGACAACAGGACGACAACGAGCAGCAGTTGTGGTGCAGCCGCGCGCACCCGGTCTGGGGTGGGGCCATCGGCGAAGATGTGCTGCGCCACCCCCACCGTGGCGACGAGCCCGAAGGCGGACAGGACGGCCGAGGCGGTCTGCAGCAACACCAGGGCGACGGTTGCCGTCCGGTTCGCCCGCCAGGCGAAGCCGCCGACCTGCCGCACGGTGCGGGGCAGCTCGCCCAGGATCTGCCACACGCTGGCACGGGCGGCCGCGCCCTGGTGCAGCAGCCACCAGGCCTCGACCATCTCCTCCTCGTCCCCGTTCTGCACGATGCTGGACGTCGTGGCGGGCGGTGGTGGGAGGACTTCGGCGCGCGGGCGCGGCACCTCGGCCGCTGCCTCGCCGTTTTCGACCTCGGTCTGTTCACTCATCGCCGCCTCCCGACGGATTCGCCTGCCGCGGCGCCAGCCGGCACCGGAAGCGACGTGCAGGGCGCCGTCCGCGGGCGCGCTGCGCACGATCTCCTTCTCAAGGCCAGCGGCCACGTCCCGGCGTGCTGCCGTGTGGAGCGGGGCACCGGCCGGGGGCGAGGGGAGGGGGTATCGAGGCCGGGAGCGGAAGATTCGGGGGCGTGCATGGTGAGGACTGCCTCCAGCAGGTGACGGTACGGGGCGCGGCGTCGGAACGGGCGGGGGCGCTCCTTGCTGCGGACGGGCCGAACGGACAGGTCAGAGCAGTCGGGCACTCACCCGCTCGAGGATGGTCACCGCCCGGGCGATCTCGGCACCGTCGTTGTTGCGGTGCGCCCACTGCAGGTCGTCGAGGGCGGCCAGCACCGAGTAGGCGTCCAGGGCACGGGCCTCGTCAGCGGAGAAATCGCGGCCGTACCCCGCTTGGCACGCGGTCTGGAGATGAGGTTGCGATGGCCATGTGTCGGCGGCCAGCCACACGAAGTCCTCGACCGCTATGCCGCTGCCGGACTCCTCGAAGTCGAAGAGCCCGAGGGCTCGCGCCGCCCCGTCCCACTGCCAGTTCCTGGCCTGGAAGTCACCGTGGCGAAATCCGAGCGGCAGGTAGGGAGCGAGTAGCCGCAGTACCTGTCCGGCCCGCTCAATCCCGCTCCTGTGCCGGTCGGACAGGAGATGAGTGATCTTCGGTACATGGGCGGCCGCCGCCTCCACCTTTTCGTCGACGTCCGCGATCGCGCGGGCGCGGGCCGCGGGATGGGGGCGCTCCAGCTCGTGCCAACGCCGCAGCAGGCCGCCGGCGAGCGAATGCACCGTCCGCTCCTGCCCCGTCCGCAGTTTCAGCCCCAGAACCCGGGAGCCCGGCAGCGCCGACGTCATGATCACGCCCAAGCGGGGATCGGTGTCGAGCAGCCGCGGCGCCCGGCCCGCGCCGAGCGCTGCCGCAGCATGCCGGTAGGCATACACCTCACGCTGGTAGCGGAGCGCGTTCCGGCTCACCTTGACGTACACGGAGTGCGTCCGCAGGTGCACGCGCCACACCCGCGAGCTGGACCGGCGCGGCCAGGGCGCGTCGGCGATAAACTCCACACCGGGCACCTTGCGCTTCACCCAGAGGTCCACCTCGGGCGGCATCACCGTGTTTCCGCTCACCGGCCTGCCTCCAGGCGCACGCCTGCCGGAGGAGCCGGGTTGACGGGGCAACGGCCGCGTTCGAATACCTGGCTGCGCATCCGGTGATCGGGTCTGCACTGCATCGCACCCCTTCATGTCGAACGAATGAGTGGAACACCGGGGGAAACGACCCCCTCCGGTGTGGCGTCACGGCCAATTCCGGGCGATCTGTCGCACTGGACTTCGATTCGCGTGGTCTGGCCGTGACGGGGCAAGGGCGGCCTGTGCCGCAGCCGTCGAACAATCACCCTCGCGGTGGTCGTGTCATCCGATTCGGCGATGGCGTCCGCAGGCCGCCTTGTGCCCCGTCCTTGCCGAGCCGTCAGTGCGCCGCGGCGAAGGGGGCTCTCAGGGCGTCGATCAGCGCGTCGGCGTCCAGGCACACACGCACGATGTGGTGGTCGGACAGATCGAGGGGGACCTCGATCACATCGACCGACACGACGGCCGGCAGCAGCTCCGGCGTGGCGTACACGCGGTCGATCCGCGAGTCCGGCCCGTGCGTGTCACAGGCGTTGACTGTCCGCGCCACCGCGCCTGCATCCCCGGCCAGGGCTCGATGCCGGGCAACGTCCTGCAGACCAGCGGTGCGCAGCGCTTCGTCCGGGCGCGTATCCATCCGCCGGACACCGTCCGCGCCGACGTAGGACCGGTGCAGGCGATGCGGCTGGTCCCGGATTGCTTCCAGTTCCGGCAGAACCGGATCACCGGGAATTCCCGGGACCGGGTAAGAGTTGTTGTCACCTCCCATGAGCGCAGGCAGGGTGACGGAAGGACCGTCGGGAATCTGCCACTTCTTGTCGGCCCATGTGCTGAGCCACTCTATCTCGGCAAGCCGATGGGCCGTGCTGGCGTAGTTGAGGTGATAGGACACCGCAACAAGGGGGAGTGCTCGCTCTCCGGCAGGGGTGTACCGCAAGGTCAGTGCGGTCGGCGGCAGCACGTACGGAAAACTGGTGGACCATTCACGCATGGGCGTGAATTCGGTGCTCGCGAAGATGGCCGTACAACTGGAGGCTCCGAGCCAGCCTCGCATTCCGAGCAGGTTCTCGGCCTCGGACATGACCTGCTTGCCGTCCTGCCCTGCATCCCACATCTCCTGCCGAAACACCAGGTCCGGGCTCAGGCGAGCGAGCAGCTGATAACCGTCGCGGCGTCGCGCCGGATCCTTCTTCCCATTGTTCTCAAAATTCCAGCTCAGAGCAGTGATGGCGTTCATGGTCCCCCTCTGTTGAGGTCTCGCTTGGCAGGGCAGGAATCAGTTTTCGGGGAGCCTTGTTCGGCGGATGCCTCCGCGCTTGCGGAAGGTCACCCCGGCTTCCTCCAGGAGCTTGTGTATGAATCCGTAGGAGCGGCCGGAGGCGGCCATGAGGGTGCGGATGCTGGCGTTGTTGTTGTAGTGCTTGGCGAGTTCAGCCGCGTATTCCACGCGTGCTTCTCCGACAAGGCGTGTCTTGGGAGCGAGTGGCGTGAGCGCCATGGTGGGTTGCCTTTCGGTGGCATAGGGACGGAGGCTGCGGGATTCTGCATGGCAGGCCGGGCACAGGAGAGCTTTCCCGAGACTCAGGCGACGAGCTCTCCTGCGGCCAGGGGCTCGAAGGTCCGGCGCAGTGCTTCGACGAGCGCCGGCCGGGATAGGACCACCTCCAGGGCGTGGTGGTCGCTGACGCCGGTCATGTCGATCACGTTGACGTCCTCGACGGCCTGCACGGTCCAGGCGTCCATGTAGCCACGGTCGATGCGCCGACCGCCGCCCTGGCCTATGGCACGGTGCCCGGCGGTCGCGTTCAGGGCCTCCGGCTTGTCGTTGCGGCGGGCGGCGAAGCGAGCGGGGTCGTGCATGCCGCAGTCCGTCATCAACTCGTCCAGGAACGTACAGCTCTTCCACGTCCCGTCGGACTGCCTGCGGGCTCGGTGCCGCCGGTGCACGAGGTCGGTGATGTCCGGTGAGGCCCAGTCGATCTCGGGTACGACCTCGCCGGTCGGCACCGGGTACTCGTTGGTGTCACCGAACAGCCAGCATCCGGCCCGGGAGCGGTCCGGGTCGCGGCCGTGCTGGGCTTTGACCTTGTCGACGAGGGCTGTCAGTTCCTCATACTCCCGCTCCCGGCCCTGGGGGGAGCAGAACGAGCCGTGGAAGGAGGCGGTGACGATCGGTGTCTCGGGCACGTCCGGCAGGCCGATGACCACGTTGGTGGGCGGAGTGCGCCAGATGAAGCGGTGCTCGTAGTCGGCGTGGATGGTGAACGTGCTCTCCCGGACGAGCAGACCGGTCGGGTTGCGGCCCTGCCCCATCGGGGCACGGAAACCCCGCATGCCCAGGGAGCGTTGGGCGGCGTCCCACCGCCGGGTCGCGGCGGCGATGTCCTCGGTGCTCGAGCGGGGCCCGGTCTGGGAGTACGTCAGCTCGGTGACCGCCAGCCAGTCCGGCCTCCTGGGCGCGAGGATTCCCTCGTACGCCTGGCGCCACCGTTCCGGTAACACACCAGGGGAGGGTTCCGGCCCGCCGTCGTGCTCAAGGTTGACCAGCATCAGACGCAGTTCGTCAGCGTGCGATGTCGTCATCGAAGCCCTTTCGCTGCATGCGGCGCACGGCCCCGGCTCGCCATGGCCTGGTAGGCCTGCCGCGGGCGCGGCGCGTGGCCGCCTCGTGAGATGGATGCAAGGTGTGCACGGTCATGAGCGGTGTACCTCCCGCGGGTCGGGGAGGTGCCGCGTGGCCGCCGAGCCCAGATGACTCGGGTCCCAGGGAAAGAGGACGGCGGCGCTTGTCTTCCAGACCGACCAGTCCGGCCTGGGTTCACAGGCACGGTGGGATACCAGAACGGCTGTCTCGACGCGTCCGCCTTGGGCGAGTCCTCTCTCCAACTCGTCGACAACGCGCCGCAATTCGGGAGAGCGGTCGCTGTCGCAGACCACCAGGATCCGGTCGGACCAGCTCTGGTCCGGCAGTTCGCCAACCGGATGGAACGGGACCCGATGATGGGCGGCCAGGGTTTCCGCCGGGGTCAGCGCGCCCGAGGGACCGGGCACCCCGATCACGCAGGTGATGGAGCCGCCGGCACTGGTGGCCGCGGCAAGCAAGTCCAGCGCATCGAGCACCTGCTGCACGGTCAACCGGTACGGAGGAGAGGGAGCCAAGAGCGTCTGAAGACGCTGCGCGGAGTACCCCGGGGCGGGCAGGGCGCACCCCGGTGGCTCAGTGAGAAACGTCGGCTCTGCCCTCACCGTGCCACCTCCTTCCGCGCAGCCACGGGGATGCGCACCGCTGCGGCCGCAGCAGCGAAGGCGTCCCGGGCTTCGCGCAGGCGGGCGAGGCTGGCTTTGGGGCTGAGGGCGTTGTTCAACGCGGCCTCCAAGAACCGATGCCGTGCTGCGCCGTGGTTGTGCCCGGTGGAGTAGATCGCGCCTTGGACCTCCTGCACGTAAAGGCGCTGCCGGGTCAGGAAGAGCTCGCTCAGGGTGCCGAGGGGAAGAACGAGGGGCGCGGCCAACGGGACGATGAGCATGCGAATGGAGCCGTCTGTGGCGGCCTCGAGGACGTGAGTGAGCTGGTTGCGCATGAGGACGGGGCCGCCGATGGCACGCATCAGGACGGACTCGTCCAGCAGGACGGTCATGGTCTTGCCGCAGTGGGCCGGAAGGCGGCGGGCCGCGGCTTCCGCCCTGCTCGGCGGGTGTCCGCCGTGCTGGACGGAGCGCCACACGGCGGCGTAGGCCGGAATCTGGAGGAAGCCGGGGATGAACCAGGCGCTGTAAGTGACGAGCGCGTGGGCGGCACGTTCACAGGCGCTCAGCCGCGACAGCCACCCCGGCCCTCCATCGTAGGTGACTTCCTGCCCCCGGGCTGCGTCGTCGAGGAGCCGCATCAGGACCTGAGCATGATGGGGTGCGGTGACGCCGTAGGCCTTCAGCAGCGCATCGACCATCACCTCGTCCGGACACAGATTCCCGGTCTCGATCTCGCGCGCGGTCGCACAGGGCTCGCTGAGAATGTCGGCGGTGCGGCTCAGCGGCAGGCCTTGCTCCTGGCGCAGCGTGCGCAGGTAGGTCCCCGTGACCAGTGCCCCGGCCGGCGCGAGATCCTCGGGCGTGCTCACGCCGCGGCCCCGGCGGTGCGGCATGGCGCGATGATCCGTCCGTCAGGCAGAAGTTCGCCAGTGTCTTCGAAACGAACAATGCCGTTGCACAACAGGCTCCAGCCCTGTTCCGGATGGGAGGCCACGATGTGGGCCGTGTCGCGTTCGGGGGTGTTGGCCGCAGGGCAGGGCGGCTGGTGCAGGCACATCTGTCGACGTCCTTGTCGTCTATCGGATAGGCAGGCTGGTGGTGCGCCGATCCCGTCGATGGGGAGCGGGCGGCGGAGGTGTGCGGCCGTCGAGGGCGGCACGGAGGTCGTCCGGTCGGGTCGTGCCGCGGCCGGGCAGGACGACCCAGCGGACATCGCGGCCGGTGGTGATGAAGGCCGGCGGGACCGAGATGATCGTGCCGGGGCGCAGCAGGCGGCTCCCGCGAACCTCCCAGGAGCCGGGCGCCACAGCGCCGGGCTCCAGGAGGAAGAACCAGGTCCGCGTGTCGCTGTTGGCGAGGACCGGGCCGGAGTGGGAGCCAAGGATCTCGTGGGCGCTCGCGGCGCTGTCCGCGCCGGCCCGCACCGCGTCGAAGTACTGCCCGCACGGCAATCCGAGGGTTTGGACCCGGGGCACCCACGCTGGCTCCAGTGTGCTGTCGGCCCAGCCCCACGCGTTGTCGAACATCCTCGTGCCCCCTTTACATCAGGCCGCCGCGCCGGTGTTGCCGGCTTGGGCGGTGGTGAGGACGACGGGCAGTTCGCGGTAGTCGTTGCCGATGAACGACGGCTGCGGGAGCAGGCCGTCCTCGTCGGTGGCGAGCCGCAGGCGGGGGAAGCGGGCAAAGAGCGCCGGCAGGGCGACGCGGGCTTCGAGCCGGGCGAGGGGCGCGCCGAGGCAGAAGTGGATGCCGTGGCCGAAGGCGAGGTGCTGCCGATCGTCGCGGTCGATGTCGAAGTGATCGGGCTGGGGGTTGGTCTTCGGGTCGCGTCCGTGCGCGCCGAAGCCGATCAGGATGAGGTCGCCCTGGCGGATCGTGACGCCCTCGCCGAGGTCGATGTCGGCCGTGGCGTAGCGCAGCGGCAGGTGCATGATCGGGGGGTGTTTGCGCAGCGTCTCCTCGGTGACGTCGTCCCAGCGTGTGGGGTCGGCGATCGCGGCGGCGAGCTGGTCGGGGTGGGCGAGCAGTTCGACGACCGCGTGGTTGATAAGGGAGACGGCGGTCTCCGAGCCCGCCCCGATCATGAGGATGAGGGTGCTGACGAGTTCGTCCTCGCTGAGCCGGTCGCCATGGGCTTCGTGGGTGGCCAGCAGGATGCTGGTCATGTCGTCGCCCGGGGTGGCCCGCTTGGTGGCGATCAGAGTGCGCATCGCGGCGAACATGTCGTCGCGGATCTGGGCGGCCGTCTCGTCGGAGGCGCTGGTGTCCAGCACGGCGTCGATGACCCGCAGCATCTCGGGCCGCTGCTCGTCCGGCACGCCGAAGAGGTCGCAAATCACCCGGGTGGGAACCGGGTAGGAGAAGACGGCCCGCAGGTTGACGGGCTGGTCCGGCTCCAGGGCCTCCATGGCGTCCAGGAGGCTGGTGACGATCGCCTCTACCGCGGGACGCATCGCCTCGATCCGGCGGGCGGTGAACGCACGGCCCACGAGGTCCTTCAGGCGCTTGTGGTCGGCGCCGTCGCTGGTGAACATGCTGACGACGTCGACCCAGGCGGCCAGCCACGGTATGGCGAAGGGCCGGTAGCCGGGCCAGCTCTTGCGGGCGTCCTTGGAGACCCGCGGGTCCACGAGCAGCGTCCGTGCGATGTCGCCGCGGGTGACGGACCAGGCGGTCAGGTTGCTGGGCATGGTGACGCGGACTGCGGGGCCCTGGGCGCGCAGCTGGTCGGCCTGCGCGTACAGGTGTCGTCCGGTGGTGTCGAGGGTGATCGGCGAGCTGGTCACGCGGTACCTCCTGCGGATGTGGTGGCGGTGAGGACATCGGCGGGCTGCTTGCGGAAGCTGACGTTCAGCGAGACGGGGCACTGGTGGAACGGGCCCGGCCGGTTGGGGACGTCGGGGTCGGTGAGGTCGAGGTCCCAGAGGCGGTCCAGGATCGTCTCGATGGCGGTCTGGGCGATGACGCTGGCCTGGCCGTCGGCCGGGCAGCGGTGCGGGCCGGCCGACCAGGCCAGGTGCGAGCGGTTGTCGTAGCCGAGGCCGGGCGGCAGCGCGGGGTCGGTGCCGGTGGCCGCGTGACTGATGAGGACCGGCTCGCCTTCGGGGATGGCGACGCCGTGCAGCATGGTGGCGTGACGGGCGAAGTGGGCGCTGAAGTTTGCCATCGGGCTGCGGGTCCACAGCACCTTCTCCATGGCGCGTCGGACGGTGACGGTGCCGCCGGCGAGGTCGCCGGCGTAGGTGTCGTCCTCCAGGAGCAGGCCCAGGCCGGAGGCGATCCACGCCGCAGTGGGGATGGTGCCGGCGCCGACGAAGCAGAAGAGCTGGTGGACCATCTCCTCATAGGTGAGGCGGGCGGGATGGGCG
The DNA here is from genome assembly GCF_000225525.1 of Streptomyces zinciresistens K42. Taxonomy (GTDB): domain Bacteria; phylum Actinomycetota; class Actinomycetes; order Streptomycetales; family Streptomycetaceae; genus Streptomyces; species Streptomyces zinciresistens. Next base: position 191,273 of record NZ_AGBF01000001.1, read on the forward strand.
AGCATCCAGGACGTGAAGTCGGCACCGGGCCGCTGCTTCTTCGTCTGGATGAGCTCGAAGAGGATCCGCGCGAAGTCCTCCGCCGCCTGCGCGGCCGCAGCACCGGCGCTGATGATGCCCTGGCATGCGGTGACCATCCGCCCGGCCAGCTGGGTCGGGCAGCCGAGGATGTCGGCGAAGATCAGCAGCGGCAGGGTGTCGGCGAAGTCGACCATCAGGTCGGCGTGCCCGCGGGGGGCGATCCGGTCGATGAGCCAGTTGGCGTGGGCCTGGGTGGTCTCGCGCAGCATGTGGACGTCGACGCGGGCCAGGCACTCCTCCAGGGCGATGCGCAGCCGCTCATGGCGCTGCCCGTCGGCGTACAGCAGGCTGGGGCGGAAGGCCATGAGGGCCAGGACCGGGCTGTCCGGCGGGACCCGGCCGTTGTTGAGCGCGGCCCAGCGGCGGCTGTCCTTGCTGTAGGTGGTCGTGTCGTTGAGCAGGGTGATCGCGGCCCGGTGGCTGGTGACGACCAGGGCGTACACGTTCTCCGCGATCTCGGCCCAGCCGACGGGACCGGCGGCCCGCAGTTCGGCGTAGGCGTCCTGGGGCCGCAGTGCGAAGGCGTCGCCGAACAGGCGAGGCGGGCGCGGGGAAGCAGTCATCGGGCGGGCTCCAGGCGGGGGTGGGTGAGGATGTCGGTGACCAGGGCGATCAGGCCTTCTTTCGCCGAGTGGCGGAAGCGGGCGTCCAGCCACACCAGCGGGCGGTCGTCGGCCATGGTCAGGGAGTCGCGGATCTCGGCGTCGCTGTAGCGGGGGGCGCCTTCCTCTGCGAAGTGGTTGATCGCGACGGTGTACGGCAGGCCGGCGGACTCCAGCAGGTCGATCGCGTCGAAGCTCTCTTCGATGCGGCGGGTGTCGACGAGGACGAGGCCGCCCAGAGCGCCGTCGAGCAGGGAGCGGACCATGCGGTGGAAGCGCGGCTGGCCCGGGGCACCGAAGAGGTAGAGCACGATGTCCTCGGCCAGCGTGACGCGCCCGAAGTCCATCGCGACGGTGGTGGTGGTCTTGTCCTTCATGCCGCCGAGGTCGTCAATGAGTTCCCCGGCCTTGGTCATCTGCTCTTCGGTGCGCATGGGGCGGATTTCCGAGACCGCACCAACCAGGGTGGTCTTGCCCACCGCGAACGGACCGAGGACGACCACCTTGACTGAGCGGGCCCCGGCCGACACATAGCGGTCAGAGCTTCTGTAGTCCATCCAAAACCCTTCTCAGGAAGTCCTCATCGTGCTGCTCCGCAGCGGGAACGAACGGTGCACGGGCGACCAGGTGACCGCTGTCGACGAGACCGGAGACGACGACCTTGGTGACAGCCCCGGGCAGTTCGAGGTGGACGGCGACCTCGGACACGGCCAGGACGCCGGGAAGGCACAGGTCCATCACCCGGTACGCCTGTGCACCCAGGCCGGCCAGTGGCACATTGGGGTCGGCGATCAGCAGGGTGGCCTCGTCCAGCGTGGTGCGCGAGGGTGTGGCGCGGCCGCCCGTGGCGGTGTAGGACCGCACCATTCCGCGCCGCTGGCGCCCGTGCGCGGTCATACGGTGCTGCTCCGCTCGCGGGCGCCGAGCACCGGGCGCAAGCCCTGGATCATCTTCAGCGTGGCCGTGATGGCGAGTGAGGCCTCCTTGCTGAGCGCGTCGCCTCGCACGGAGACACCGACTCCGGTGCGCTCGCCCGCCGCGAACAGCAGCACGGTGGCGTCCTTCAGATCGCTGACGACGTGCCGCATGACCAAGGAGCTCTTGTTCTGGTCGGGGTAACCACAGAACGCGCCGAGGTCGGCCTGCAGAGACTTGACGCCGGAGAGGGCGGCTGCCGTGCGCTCGGCGTCGTCGCGTGACAGGTCGTCCGACTTGGCGATCACCAGTCCGTCGCTGGAGAACAGGACTGCGTTCATGACGCCCGGCTCGTCGCACAGTCGGTTCAGGGCCCAGGTCATGTCGGTGGAGTCGGCGGTGTGCTGATCGGCGGTGGTCACTGTCACAGTCCTTCGGGTTCGGTATCGGTGGCCTCATAGCCCGTGCGGAAGGCCTGGTGCAGGCTGTCGAAGCCCGCGGTCAGGGCATCAGGGTCGGCGGAATCGGTCAGCGCCTCTTGGGTGGGCCCCTGAGGCGCGGGCATCAGGTGTTGTGGCGTGCGTTTGGGCAGGCCCGAGACTGTGGTTCGCGACGCCGGGCGCGTCGTGGCCTCCGCCGGCGCAGACGCGGAAGGTCCGGGTGCTGGGGCCGCGAGCGCTGCAAGGGGTGCGCTGGGCGCGACCGGTGCATGTTCGGGCTCTGCCGTCCTCGGGGGCTCGCCCATCAGGGCGCTGGGGACCAGGAGTGCGGCCTTGACCCCACCGCTCGCAGAGGGGGCACCCACGTCGACGCGGAACTTGTAGTCGTAGGAGAGACGCCCGATGACGGCGAACCCGAGCTTGCGCTCGTCCTCGAGGCCCGCCGCGTCCAGCAGAACCTTGTGGGACAGAAGCCGTTCGGCGTGGGCGAGTTGGTACGGGTTCATGCCCAGGCCCGTGTCCTCCACGACGATGCGATAGCCGGCCTGGACCCGCTGAACGTAGACCGTCACCTCGTCGCTGGAGTAGGTGGTCGCGTTGATCATCAGCTCGGCGAGGGCGACAGCGATGGGCTCGACGACCCGGCCCTCGACATACTGCTCGCCGACGTCGGGCAGGTAGGTGTAGTTCACCCGGTCGTACGGGCCGATGCGTCCGCGCGCGCTCTCGATGATCTCGCGGAAGGTGGCGTTCGCCCGCTGAGTGCCGGGCCATGAACCGGCGAGAATCCGCAGGCGCTGGACCATGTGCAGGGCTCGCGTAGCGAAGTGGTCGATCTCGATCAGGCTCTGGTGGTAGGTGCTGGCTTGCGAGTGCTTGCCCAGCTCCTCGTCGATCTTCATCTGCAGCTTGGTCAGGAAGGTCTGGACTTCGTCCGCGGTTCCGCGGACGCCGGCCCGGGCCGAGCGGCCGATGCCCTCATGGGTCACGGCCACGGCCTCGCGCACCATCTCCACGACCGCCTGGTGGAGCTTGTCGAACTCGGTACCGGACAACATCTCGCTGGCCAGGCCGGGGACCAAGACACCCGGGTGTCGCCGGGCCTCCGCATCGACCACCGCCGGCAAACGCTGCTCCACCAGATGGTGGAACTCTTCACGGAGGGCCTCGTACCAGCTCCAGTTCGTGGTGAGCTGCTCCTGCAGCGCCTCTTGCTCGGCGGCCGCCTGCCGTCGGACCTCGCCCACTTTCTGGTCCGTCGCCGCGTCGGCCTTGGTGGCGCGCTCCTCCGCAGCCAGGCGGTCCCGGATTGCCTGACGCTTACCGCGGGTCTGGAGGACGAGCGCGCCGGAGACAGCGGTGAGTCCACCACCAAGCGCTATCTCGGCCACAACGTGCGGGAAGAGATTCATGACAGTCCTTCAGGTGCGGGGGCATGGCGGGTGCAGAAGCCGCGGTGGCACGGCTGGCGGGCACCGTGCGGGAGGAAGGTCGCCGGGACGGGCCTCACCGAGCGCTGCGGCCACGGGGGGAGGCCTTCACGCTCGGGGGTGCGCACCCGCCCCGGCGACCGGTCTAGGGGGAGATGCCGCCGATGACGTCCGCAACGCCCTGGACGGCTTCGCTGATGGTCGGGGCCAGTGTGGAGTCGTGCAGGTAGAACCCAAGCAGCACGGCGGCCACCGCGTGCGAGGGCCTGAGCCCTGACTTCCTGACGAGCAGCACCACGACGACGCCGAGGACGACCACGAGCGGCAGAGTGAGAAACACGCGGATCCTTCCTCACGCGGCCACCATCCTCAACTGGGCACGGCTGGCGCTGAGTTGCTGGTGGAGGCTGCCGGGCGAGGTGGTGGGAAACGACGTCTCGTACGGCAGTAACCAGAACCGACGGGGACACCGGGACCATCCCGACCCGTACGCCGCGCCGCAGACCCAAGAGTCCCGCAAGCACTGGGAATGCGCGGCGCCCCAGCGGTGGCTGGTGCCGGCCTCCACGGGGATGAACATGGATCCGTGGGCCGGGCAGCAGAGCACCGGACCTACGGGCTCACCCTCGGAACGCAGTGCCTCGAGTGCGGGCATCCCCACGCGCAGCGCGGTGACAACGACGTCAACGCCCGTAGCAGCTTCCGCTCGCGGCCGGGGGCTTTCCGCGAACTGGACGTGCCAGGGAAGGCGAGTGGCCAGGATCATCGGAACTCCATCAGCGGCAACGTGGACGGTTCGACAGGCGGAATGATCGTGAATCCAGCGTGATGCGTTTCGCGTGCCACCGATACGCCAAACTGCCGCCACTTCTTCGCCACTTCGCAGTCGCGGACAGTGATCGACGGACTCAGGAGGCCAGAACAGACGGCGCGAATCGGACGATCTCTCCTCGTGGGCTCTGCAGCTGCGCATAAGGGCGACGGTGTCGCCACTTGTTCGCCACTTCCCAGCTTCCTCTTGACGCAGCGGCGGAACTCCGGTAGTGAGCGGCTTCCGTGTCCTGCCTCACCTACCTGGCTCCCCCTCACAGTGGGCGTTGGAGCGAAAGGGGTGCGGCTGTTCATGACACCGTCCCGGCGGACAAGACGGGGGCCGGATCGATGCGATTTGGGCGGGTGGACACGGGCCCCGTCATCAACACCACACGGAGGATGGCCAAGTGGCTGAAGCCCTGAGGGAAGTTCCCCAACTGGCGTCTGGCGCGCAGGTCGTACTCCTCGGCGAGCAGGCCCACCTCGTTGCGCAGTGAAAGCAGACGCTCGCGGACCGCGGCGGCCTCCTCATGGCGGCCAATCCTGTCGAGCGACTCGGCCAGCCAGCCGGTGCAGATCACGAAGTAGCCCTCGTCGCCGGCCAACCCGTCAACGCCGGCGCCTTCGCCCTCGGTCCGGTACCGCAGCACCAGCCCACCGGTGGTGCTCAGTTCGTTCTGAACCGCCTCGACCGTGCCAATGACCCGTTTGTCCTCTGCGGGCAGGAAACCGCTGAGTATGGCGTGCAGGAGCGACGCGTCGAGCGTGCTCCCCCCGTAGTACTGGGTGAAGGTGTTCCGCTCGGCGTTGTACCCGTTCTCACACACCTCACGGTGGATCGTCTCGCGCAGCGCCTTCCACCGCTCGAGCGGGCCGGTGGCGTAGCCGAGTTCGATGAGCCGGACGGCCCGGGCTACGGCGACCCACGCCATGATGGCGGAGTGCGTGAACCGGCGGCGCGGCCCACGAATCTCCCAGATGCCCATGTCAGGCTGGTCCCAGAGCGTCTCCAGCTCCGTGACGAGCTCCACGATGATGGCGGCGATGCCGGGCGCCTCGTCCGGGCAGGCGAGTGCGATCTCGTAGAGCGCGTCGGCGACCTCGCCGTAGACATCGATCTGGAGCTGGCCAGCTGCATCGTTGCCGATCCGGACCGGCGCCGAGCCCTCGTATCCAGGGAGCCAGGGCAGTACCTTCTCGCGCAGGTCGGATTCGCCGCCGATCCCGTACATGATCTGCCGACGGCCTGGGGTGCCGGCGCAGGCACGCACCAGCCAGTCTTTCCAGGCGAGAGCCTCGGCCAGGTACCCAAAGCGCGCGAGGATACTGGCGATGAACGCGTCGTCACGCAGCCATGCGTAGCGGTAGTCCCAGTTGCGGACGCCGCCGAGCTCCTCCGGCAGTGACGTGGTCGGCGCGGCCACGATCGCCCCGGTCGGGCTGTAGATGAGAGCCGCAAGGGTCAGCAGGGAGCGGACTGCCGTAACCCGGTCCGGGCCGGTGTAGGTGCAGCGAGCCACCCACGCCTCCCAGTGGTCGAGGGTGTGCTTCAGCAGGGCATCGGGGGACGGATGCGGCGGAGGGCTATCGGCGCCCTCCCGCCACGAGAGCGCGAACGAGACCTGCTCTCCTTCGACGACGGTGAAGTCGGTGTGAATGTCGCCGGCGTTGACCTGGACGGGCCTGGTGGTGTCGAGCCAGAGCCGCCCATCGCCGTCCCCACCGGGCACGACGGCGAGACGTTTGTCGTCGATACGTTCGAGCCGGGGGACGGTGCGCCCATATCCGGGCCGGGCCCGAAGCAGCGAGAGCATCGTGACCTGCCCCTGCATCCCGGTCACAATGCGGACGACCTGCGGCGCTTCGTCGCCCGGGACCATGAAATCGGTGACCTTCACCGTGCCGGACTCGGTGGTCCACTCCGTTTCCAGGACCATCGTGTCACCCACGTACCGGCGGACCGCGACGGGCGCGGAGACGCCATTCGGGAGGATGGCGGGAGCGATCTGCCAAAAGCCGTGCTCGGAGGTGCCGAGGAGACGGGTGAAGACAGCAGCCGAGTCGAACCGCGGCAGGCACAACCAGTCGATGCTGCCATCCAGGCGGACCAGAGCAGAGCCCCTCTGGTCGCCGAGCAGGCTGTAGTCCTCGATCCGCCCCGCACTGCCGTCCACCCCTGGTGCTCCGGTGGCCACACACAGGCGGAGACCCCCGGGCTCGCTCCGGTTCACGAGCAGCCCGTCGGCAAGAAGCGGCCGGCACACCCGCGCCATCCGACGCGCGCCGAGGCCATGCCGATGGGCGAGCAGCCCGACGGGCAGTGGTGTGCCAGCCCGGTAGCGCCCGGAGCGGATTCCGTCACGGATCTCCCGCACGAACTTCCTGTCCTTCGGGTGCGCCTCGTTCGGGCGCAGGCGCCGAGTCGCCCCGCGGCGCGGTACGGCGATCTCGCCGTCCGCGTCCAGCTCACGCAGCACAGCTCGGGTCACCTTCACTGACTGGCCTATACGGTGCGCCAGTTCCTCAACAGGTGGCAGCGCCTTGCCGTACGGGTGCTCCCTGACGAAGCCCCGTAGCGCGGCGCACGCCTCGTTCAGGCCCTTTTGCGCGGTGGCGGGCGTCACGCGGCCACCGCCTGGGCGCGAGCGGTGCCTTCGAAAGCGACCCGCCGCAACGCGGTGGGGTCCTTCGCCAGTAAGGCCGCCGTCTGCACGACGGCAGCAACCGCCGACCGGCGGCGGCGCAGAGCATGGAACACGGTCACTCCGAGGGGACGTGGGTTGCGACGGTGGGGGCCGGTGGTCACCGCGGTCGTCAGGCAACGACGGACCGGGCGCGTCTTCCGCACGGCTGTTCCAGCACCGGGATGGGCGCGCTGGCCCTCTCGCCACCCGGCCGGGAAGCGAGCACGCGCACCGAACGGTGAGCTGCGCGCCGGCGGTGAATCGCAAGCCCCTGCCAGCGCGTGGCCTCCCCGCCCAGAAGTGCGCGGGGAGGCCACGTGCTGGTCCATCTCCACGATGACGGTGATCTCTTCGCATCGGTACGCCAAACCGTCGCCACTTCTTCGCCACTTGGGCGGGGGACAGCCTCAAGCCGGACTCTCATTTGTCATGTTTTGCCGTTCTTTCCTGGAGTGGAATTCCGTGTCGCGGGGCGCGAAGTGGCGAAGAAGTGGCGACGGTTTGGCGTACCGATGCCGCTCGTCTTCCGCCACCGTTGAGGCAGGCCGCGATCGTGGCCACGCCCCAGGGCGTCTCGAACACGAGGAGACGAGGGTGCCCTCAACAACCGCCGAGCTGATCCGTGACCGGAGCCTCGGAGAGCTGGTGAGACACAGCAACGTCGAACTCGCCGGCCTCGACGCCCCGCAGCGCGTGGCCCGCGCGGCAGTCCACGACGCGCTGGATGGCGATGCCGATGACGCCTTGCTGGACGACCTGGACATCGTCGCCAGCGAGGTCGTCACCAATGCCCTGAAGCACACACCTGGAGCGGTCCGGATGCGCCTGGAGATCTACGAGCGGGGCGTGGCCATGGGCGTGATCGACCGCGGCGCCGACTTCGACGCGCTCACCGTGGCCCCGGCCAACGAAGACCCCGCGGCGCTCATCGAGGCCACCAGCGGCCGCGGTCTGCTCATCGTCAGCTGCCTCACCCGGTGCCTGAAAGTGGAGCCGGCCACCGACGGAAAGATGGTCACTGCCATCCTCGACCGTCCGGCAGGTGCGCGGTGACGGGCGAACACACCCTCACACCTCGGCACCTCGGCCGAGGCCTGAGGGCTCATCCGCTGGGCGTCAACACCGGATCCATAGGCATGACGGATGAGCGAGAACTGGGAAACCCCTCCAACGACGGCCGACTGCTCGACGGCCTACGCCGTGCGGTGGAGCTCGGCGCCAACCTCCTGGACACGGCCGACTCCTACGGAGCAGGCCGAGCGGAACGGATACTCGAACGGATCCTGCGCGAGTACCGCAATGAACGTCTGATCGTGAGCAGCAAGGTCGGACGCATCCGCGGATCCGCACCGCACGCCTACGCCGACCGCAACATCCACCGACAGTTCCAGCAGACCCGCGACAACCTGTACGTCGACCAGGTCGACATCTACACCCTCGACTCCTGGGACTTCGGCCCCCAGGACCGTTACCTGGGCGGCGCCATCGACCAGGTGCGCACATTGCAGGAACTGGGAGACATCAAGGCCATCGGCATGCGCGGCCCGTACATCCACTACGGAGCGACACTCGCCGAGCGCAGCGCGTGCGCGGAGCGCTTTCTCTACCTCTTCCGTCTCATCAAGCCGGATGTCATCTGGACCCGGTTCAACGCCCTCACGCCGGTGATCTCCCTGGAAGGCGAAGACCTGTTCGGCTTCACCGCCCGCCACAGAGTCGGCGTCATCCTCGCCGCGCCGCTGGCCCATGGACTGCTCACTGGCAAGACACTGCCCAGCGCCATGCCCCGTCTCGGTCCCTCTGGCTCAGCGCCGAGCGGCCGCGCCTTGTCCCCGCGGGCGCTAGAGGCCATCTCTGCCGGCCTCCGCACACTCCGCGACCACTTCGGCGACGCGCCCGGCGTCTTGACCCGGCTCGCTCTGCGGTCATGTCTGCAGAAGGCCGACCACGGCGCAGCAGTCGTCGGCTTCACACACGAGGACCAGATCACCGAGAACTTCCGCTGCCTCGGCCCACCCCTCACGTCCACCGAGCTCGCCCTGGTCGACGAGGTCTACGCCCAGATCCGCACAGGGATAGAGGGATCGACCGAGGGACAAGGCGCGCGCAGGGCCAGGGTCTGACCCCGCCGCGCGCACCAGCCCCCAGCGCCCACCCCGCATTGAGGAGGACGACGACCATGAAACAGGCCCCGGACGGGACCTTCACCATCAGCAAGCGATTCGCTTTCGACGCTGCGCACCAGCTCACCAGCCTCGGGCCGGACCACGTGTGCGCCCGCCTGCACGGGCACGGCTACCGCGTCGAAGCGGTCCTGTCCTGCACCGAGGACGAACTCGTACCACCGGGATTCGTCGTCGACTTCAAGGACCTCGAGCCGCTCGCGCGGTACATCAAGGACACGCTCGACCACCGAAACCTGAACGAGGTGCTCGACTTCGAGCCGACCTCGGAACTGCTCGCCCGCCATCTCGCCCACTGGTTCCTCACCCACTTCACTCCCGCCGTCGCGGAGCGGTTGATCCAGATGCGCGTCAGCGAGACCGAGAAGACCTGGGCCACCTACACCCCGAACCGGAGGACGGCGTGACTGCCAACCTGCTGCTGGACACGGACCACGAGTTCGAGCTGATCATCGCCTACACCTTCGGCGACACCCAGCCCACCTTCCAGGGCGAGGGCCCGAGCGCCGGCACGCCCGCCGTCTTCATCCGCCTGTCGCGCTGCAACCTCACCTGTGGCTACTGCGACACCAAGGAGACCTGGGACTGGGCCAACTACGACATCAAGAAGGAGTCCCACAAGCGCACCGTCGACGACCTCGCTGCCTGGGCCCTCGCTCAGGATGTCGAGCTGGTCGTGATCACCGGCGGTGAACCGCTGCTGCAGCAGAAGAAGCTCGTCCCCCTCGTCCAGCGCCTCCTCGCCGGCGGCAAGCGCATCGAGTTCGAGACGAACGGGACCATCGCCCCCCTCTCGGAACTCCTTATCGACGGCGTGCAGTTCAACGTCTCGCCCAAGCTCGCCAACTCCGACGTCGCCGAGCACAAGCGCATCGTCCCGGTGGCGCTGCGCGCCTTCGCCGCGAGCGGTCAGGCGATCTTCAAGTTCGTCACCCGCACCGTCGACGAGCTCGACGAGATCGCCTCCTACGCCGAGCAGTTCGGGCTCGCCCCGATCTATGTCATGCCGGAGGGCACCACCGCGGAGGGGCTCGTGGCCACGACCCGTCTGCTGGCCGACCACGTCCCCGCCCGCGGCTGGCACTTCACCCAGCGGATGCACATCTTCGCCTTCGGCGACAAGCGCGCCCGCTGACCCGACTGCCTTCCCCCTTCGGAGGACTCACGTGACCCAGCCCCTCACCCGTACCGAGAGTGCGCCCGTGCAGCGCGTCTTCGAGCACAAACGCATCTGGAACCTGGACCAGGAGGCCTTCCAGACGGCCGCCGCTCTGATCGCCGCCCACGAGCCCCGCCCCGACGCCGTAATTGGCATCGCCCGCGGCGGCGTCCCGCTCGCCCGGGAACTGGCGACGCACTTCGGCGTCGAGGCCATCGAGATCACCGCCCGGCACAACACCACCGACGACCTCTACCTGGAGGCCACCGGCCGCGTGCAGCTGCCCACCACGACCGCCGATGCCCTCGGCCGACTGGCGTCCGGGCAGCGGCTCCTGGTCGCCGACGACATTTGCGGCACCGGCGCCACCTTCAAGGCCGTCCTGCCCTTCCTCACCGAGCGCCTCGCCCCCGGCCAGCTGCGCAGCGCTGTGCTGTGCCGCAGCCGGGCGGCCGACTTCATCCCCGACACCTGGGTGTGGGACACCCTCGACTGGGTCCTCTTCCCCTGGAACGAGCCGACCGACCAGCACACCGAAGACCTTGCGGCGCCCGCCGCCGTGCGGACGAAGGAGTCGCTGTGAGCACGATCGCGTTCTGCCTGCTCACCTACCGGCCCGACCACCCCTCGGGCATCGAGCGAAGTATCGCCGCCCTCGTCGAGGGCGTACGCCGGCTCGGCCACACCCCCCTCATCCTGGCGGCCGGCCCCGCCTCGCCCAGCGACGTCGCCGAGCCGGGCATGGTCCGGTTGGACTCGGTCCGCCTCCCCCGTCCCGCCCTCAACGACGACGTCCTGCGGGCCCTCGCCGACCCGCAGCCGGTCATCGAGGAAGTGCGCGGCATCCTCGCCCGCCACCAGGTGGACGCGGTGTGCTGGGCGGACACCTTGTGGGGCCTGGGCTACCTGAACCCGGTGCCGGACGGCGTCCGCTCTGCCCTCATGGTTCACAAGATCCGCCGCAGCAGCGAGGACCGCTGGCAGCAAGCCCTGGCCGCCGTCGACGTGGTGTGCCCGGCCAGCGACTACCTCGCCGCGGAAGGCGCGCAGGCCGGCCTGGACACCAGCCGCTGGGTGACCGTCCCCAACGCGCTGCTCACCGACCCCGCACCCGTGCCCGCGGACCAGCGCGAAGCGTTGCGAGCCGCCGGACCCATTCGCATCGCCTCCCGCGTGGAGCCTGCCAAGGGCCTGGCCGAGCTCCTCAAGGCCATGCCCGCCGACTGGGGGCGGCCGATTGAACTCGTACTGGCTGAAGCCGACTTCGAGTTCTTCCCCGGCATGCAGCGCGACGTCATCGCCGCCTGCAAGGAACAGCAGGCCGCCCGGCCCGAGCTGATCCGCATCCTGCCCGCGCTCGGCTGGCGCGAGGTCCCGCAGTTCCTCGCCGGAGCCGCCGCAACCGTCATTTCCTCCACCGAACCCGAAACCTTCTGCCACACCGCCGCCGAAGCCCTCTCCGTCGGCACACCCGTGATCACCTTCGACTTCGGCAACGTGCCGGGCATGGCGGGCCCCGCCGGCCGCGCCGTCCCCCTCGAGAACGGCGCGGACGCCCTGTGGAAGGCCCTGCGCGCCCTGCTGACCAGCCCCGACGACTACCGGGCCGCCAGCCAGTCCGCCCCCGACCGTGTCGCCGCCTTCAACCCGGCCGCAGCCGCCCGGACGCTGCTGGCCGCACTGCAGATCTGACGCGATCAGTCTCCGCCTTGCCGCACGGGCGCGCCGTGCGGTCCCGTCGCTCCCTTCCCACGGACAAGAGGAGGGCCTTCATGTTCGGCCTGAAACCCGGTGACCGCGCCCTCGTGGTCAGCACCCATCTCGACGACGAGACCCTCGGCCTCGGCGGCACCATCGCCAAGCTGACCGAGCACGGCGTCGACGTCGATGTCCTCGCCGTCGCCTGCACCACCGCGCCCATGTACGGCGGCAGCTCCGACGCCGGCACCCGCCGCGCCGAGTTCGACGCCGCCTGCTCCGTCCTCGGCGTCCACCAGCACCACGTGGCCTGGGTCGACACCGACCGCGCCGCCCATCCCGGAACGTACCTGCCCGAGTTGGTCGCCCTTATCGAATCCGGGCCCGGCCCGTGCCTGCACACCAGTCGGCCGCACGTCCTGTTCATCCCCACCGTCGACGCCCACCACCAGGACCACCAGGCCGTCCACACCGCCGCGCTCGCCGCGGCCCGGCCCGGCGCCGCGGACATACGGTGGATTCCGCCTCTCGTCCTCGGCTACGACGGACCCGAGGACCGGTCCTGGCGCGCCGCCGACGAACCGCGGACCGTCGTGGTGGACACCAGCACCGCCTGGCCGACCAAGGAGAAGGCGCTGCTCTGCTACACCAGCCAGCTCCGCGAGGCCCCGCACCCGCGCAGTACCGCCAAGATCCGCGCGCTCGACGAAGCGGCTGGCGCCACGATCGGCACGGAGACCGCCGAGCGGTTCCTTCCCTACCGGATGGCCTTCTGATGACCGCCCGCACCGACGTACTGGTCGCCCACCAGCCCGCGTACCTTCCGTGGCCCGGTTACTTCTCCCGCCTGCTCGACGTCGACCGGCTCATCCTGCTCGACCACGTGCAGTACACCGAGCGCGGCTGGCAGAACCGCAACTTCGTCCGCAATGCCCGCGGTGAGCGGGTGCGCCTCACGGTGCCGGTCACGGGCCGGTTCGGGCAGCCGATCCGCGCGGCCCGCATCGCCGACGACCGCTGGCGCGCCCGCCACTGGCGCACCCTCACTGAGTGCTACCAGCACGCCCGCTACTGGCCGCAGTGGGAAGGGCCGCTGCGCGCGGTCTACGGCCGCTCCTGGACGCACCTGGCCGACCTGAACCAGGAGCTGATCCGGCTCCTCCTCGACGCGTTCGGGCTGGAGATCGAACTGGTCCGCTCCTCCGCCCTCACCCCTGCTGGGGCGAAGACGGACATGCTCATCAACCTGTGCACGAACACCGGCACCCGCGTGCTGCGGGCGGGCACCGGCGCTGCCGAATACCTCGACGCCGGCCTCCTCGCGCAGGCCGGGATCGGCGTCGAGGTCGCCACCTACAGCAGCCCTCCGTACGACCAGGGACGCGGGCCCTTCACTCCCGGCCTCTCCGCCCTGGACCTGCTGCTGCACCAAGGGCCCCAGGCGCGCGCAGTCCTCACCGACAGCGCCCACCTGCGGCCGTGGGCCCCGGAGATGGCGGTGCTCGGATGACCGCAACCGACACCCGCCTCCCCACCACCGACGGCATCGACCTCGGCGAGGTCGAGGCGCTCTACCGCAAGCTCCTGGTCGCGCTCGGCCAGGACGTCGACAGCGAAGGCCTGCGCGACACCCCCGCTCGAGTCGCCCGCTTCTGGAAGGACTTCCTCCAGCACGACCCCGGCACCACCGACACCGCCTTCACACACCAGGAATCCGGCGGCCAGTACGTCGTCGTCAGCGGCATCCGGGCCTGGAGCCTGTGCCAGCATCATCTCCTCCCGTTCCGGCTGGATGTCCACATCGGCTACGTGCCGGCCGGGCGGGTCCTGGGCCTGTCGAAACTGCCGCGGATCGTCCAGACCTACGCCCACCGGCTGCAACTCCAGGAGGCGCTGACCGCGCAGGTCGCTCACGAAGTCGCCGCGCTTTCGGGCAGCGGCGACGTGGGAGTGTGGTCGGTCGGTGAGCACCTGTGCATGGCCATGCGTGGCGTCCGCGACCAGGCCGCCCGCACGACGACAGCCTGTCTGCTCGGCCGGCTCGAGAGCGACGACCGACTCGCCGAACGGCTGCGCACCGCCGCCTTCCTCCCTCTGGGGGCGCGATGAGCAGGCAAATCGCGCTGGTGAACGTCGAGGGCACCAACGGGGTCGGCAAGACCCACCTCAGCCGCCAGGCCGCAGAGCGCCTCGGTCCCCGTTGCGTCCCGCTGGTCGAACTACCCGACGCCCCGCCCGCCGGATTGCCCGGCCAGGTGATCGCCGCACTGCACCAGGACGGCGACCTCTTCCTGCGCACCGGCCACCCGCGCACCGAGACCCTGCTCCTCATGGGACTGCAGGTCCACCGCTTCGAGAGCCTGGGCCCGGTGACACCGGGACAGGTCGTCCTGGAGGACCGCGGCCCGCACTCCGTGGCCATCTACCAGGCCGCCGTGCTCGCCGAGACGGAACAGCACTCCGACGAACAGGCCCTGACCACCGCCTGGCACATCCTGTCGACGATCGAATCCTGGCGCCCGCAACCCACCGCCACGATCTTGCTGTTCGACGACCCTCGCCGCTGCCTCCAGCGATTCGAGCAACGCATCGGCCGTACCGCCACCGCCAGCGAGCGCTCCCTGATGGCCCGGGCCGACCGGCTCTACCGTCTGCTCGCCCACACCCAGCAGGGCCAGTACTACGTCCTTGACCGCCAACAGGTCGACGAGCCGCACGCCGTCGCCTTCATCACCGATGTGTGCCAGCGCGCCGCGGCCGCCGCCACGCCGAAAGGAGCTGTCCCGTGCCCGACCGGAACGTGACCGTACTGTGGGCGTTGCGCTCATGGTGCGCCTCCCACAAGTGCCTGCCGTGCTACTTCAACTGGCCCGAGAACGCCACGCTCCAGGCCCTGCCGCGGTCCGGCGTGCTGGACCATCAGTCGCCGGACGACGTCCCCACCCAGCAGCTGTTCGCCTTCGCCCGCACCCTGGGCGACTCGCCTGTCCGCCGCGTCTTCCTCGCCGGCGGCGAGCCGTTGCTGTGGGCCCCGGCCCTGAAGCTGATCGAGATCCTCAAGACCCAGAGAATCGAGGTCGTGGTGTGCACCAGCGGCCCGGCCCTGAACAAGCCGGGCATGGCCGAGCGGCTGGTCGACCTCGGCGTGGACGCGTTCTCGGTCTCGCTGGACTCCACCGACGCCGAGTACAACGACCGCTGGCGCCCGCCGCGCAAGCCCGGCTTCGGCTGGGAGGGCGTCGTCAACGGCATCCGTACCGTCCTGACGGCACGCGGTGACCGGCCGCAGCCCCGAGTCGGCATCTACAGCATGATCACCAAGCTCAACCTGGACGCCATCACCACGGTGCCCCGTCTGGCCGCCGAGCTGGGCTGCGACTACTTCGTCGCCCAGCCCGTCTCGCTGCCCGCCGACCACAATCTCCACGACGAGCTCGTGCTCACCGAGACGGACATTCCGCGCCTGCGCCGGGAGTTCGGGCAGCTCTACGCCTCCGGCCTGCCGCTGACCCTGCCTTCCGTCGACTACCCCGGCCAGTTCGTCTCGGCCGTCCAAGAGTCGACCGGCCTGGTCCGCGACTGCTTCGGCGGCAACGACCTGTTCTTCGTCGAACCCGACGGCTCGGTATGGGACTGCCCCTCCGCGCTGCGCATTGCCCAGACCCCGCCCCAGCGGCGCCGCAACATCCGGGAGACCACCGCGGCGGACGCGTTCCGCCCGGCGGGCTGCGCGGACTGCGCGCTGTTCAGCGTGGACTGCGTCAACATGTGGCCCCTCATGGGATTCGACCGTGTCGTGGACCCCGCACCCGCCGGGAGCACATCATGAACGCCGGAGTCGATCCCGCGCTGATGCAGGCCCTGGAACAGGTTCTGGCCCGCATGCCCGACCCGGCCGGGCGCCGCGAGGCCGAAGCGCTGGAGAGCGAACTGGCGTCCGTCTTCGGCGCGCGGCACGCCGTTGTCGTGGCCTCGGGCACTTCGGCGCTGCACACCGCGGTCGTGGCCTGCGGCATTGGCCCCGGCGACGAGGTCCTCATGCCTGCCACCACCGTGATCATGACCGTCGAGGCCGTCGCCGCGACGGGCGCCACGCCCGTCTTCGTCGACTCCGCCCCAGGCGGAGGCGGCATCGACCTCAAGGACCTGTCCGCCAAGAGGACCCGCGCCACACGGGCGATCCTCCCTGTCCACCTCGCCGGCCGCACCGACGGCATCCACGAACTGGCCGCGTACGCCCAGGCGACCGGACTACGCCTGATCGAGGACGCGTGCCAGGCGCAAGGCAGCCGCACCCGCGGCCGCCAGGCCGGCACGATCGGCCACATCGGCTGCTTCTCCCTCAAAGACGGAAAGATCATCTCCAGCGGAGAGGGCGGATACCTCCTCACCGACGATCCGGAACTCGCCGCGCGCGCCGCCGCCTTCCGCACCCACTGGCACACCCCGGCCCCCGAGGCTCCGGCCGGCAGCCGACTGGGGCTCGGCCTCCGGCTCGCCGAGCCGCTGGCCGCCATCGCCCGCCACCAGCTCGCCGCGTTCGATGACGCGCTCGCCCGCCGCCGACACCAATGCAGGATGCTGCACGAACTCGTCGACGACACGCCCGGCCTCGTCCCGAACCATCCCCCGGACGAGCAGGAACCCAACGGCTACAGCGCCCTGTGGCACCTCACCCTCGACCGCCCGCGGGCGTTCAGCGCGCGCCTTGCCGAACAGGGGGTGACCAACAGCGTCGGCACCTTCGGTCTGCGCACCGCCCCCGAGCATCCGGCATGCCGCGAGCTTGGCCAGAATCCGTGTCCGAACGCAGCCCGTGCGGTAGACCGGCTCCTGGCCGTGCCCTTCACCGCCCGCATGGACGAGGAAGACCTCCACCAGATCGCGGCCACGATCCGCCGGGAGGCCGCACAGTGGACATCCTGACCCGCCTGCACTGCACCTTCGTCGTGATCGACTTCGAGGCCCTGACGCCCGCGGGCCGGCCCGCCGAGCCCACCGAGGTCGCCGCGATGGCGCTCGTCGTGCGGGACGGCAAGCTGGTGGAGGACGGCCGCTTCGAGTCGCTGATTCAGCCGCCGGCCGACGTGCCGGTGACCTCCCGCGACATGAGCCACGGGATCACCGAGGCGGCGCTGCGGTCCGCCCCGACCGCTGCCGCAGTGCTCGGCGAGCTGGACGGGTTGCTGTCGACACCCCCCTACCGGCTGGTGGCGCAGCACGCTTCGACTGAGGCCGGGCTCATCGCCCGACAGGGGGAGCACTGCCCCACCCTGGCCACGACGCCGCTCGTGGACACGGTGAGGATGGCCCGGAAGACCGTCCGCGGCATGTCCTCGTACGGGCTGGACGAGCTGCTGCGCTACTACGGCATCCCCAAGCCCGTGCAGCGGCACCGGGCCATGCCGGACGTGGAGGTGACCGCCGAGGTCTTCCGGTTGCTGCTGGAGGAGGGAGCGGCCGCGGGCCACTGGTCGACGCTTCTGGAACTCGACGCGGCCGCCGGTCTTCAACCGCGTCCCAAACCGGCTACGGAAGCCACCGTTCAGGACACGCTGTTCGGGCCCGACGGCGGGTAGCTCAGATGCAGTTAGCCCCGACGACGTCATCGATCCGTCCGAAGAGCTCCTTGGCCTGCAGCCGGGAGTCCTCGGCGATGCTCGGCGCCTCGGCCAGTTCCTGCTCGGTGAACCAGCGGACCTCATGGACCGGCTGCCGCGACGGCGTGGTGTCGTCCACTACGGCCACGAAGACGTGGTCGACGTGCCGGTGCGGCGCGCGCGTGTGGTTGTCGGCGCCGGCCCGCATCTCGCACACGTACCACGGCGCGATGACCTGCGTGTGCGGGAAACCGGCGGGCAGTGGCAGCGCCGGCCCTGGCAGCAGCCGGGCGGTCAGGCCGGTCTCCTCGTCCACCTCACGCACCGCCGCCTCGGCGGCGCTCTCGTCGCTCTCCACGTGTCCGCCGGCGGGAAGCCACTCCTCCAGACGCGGATGCCACACCAGCGCGCAGCGCCACACCCCTTTCTGGCCACGGTTGAAGACGAACACGCTCGCGGTGGATTCCTTGACGACCATCAGCGCACATCCCTCGGCTCGACAGGCACTTCCCGGCCCAACGGGGCACGGCCGCCCCAGGCCCGCATCGAGCCTCCCACAGCACCCAGGGCCACCACCGCAGATTCGCGCCACATCACCCGCGCCTTCGCCGATCCGACCCCCAGCCCCCGGGAGGACCCCCATGGAACCCGTCTGGAACGGGATGCTGACCTGCGACTACGAGCGCAGCCGCCCCGCGAGCACGCTGCTGGAGTGGGATCTTTACACCACGTCGCTCATAGCCTGGCCGAGGGTGCTCCTGGAGGATCCGACCCCGTACGGGCGGCTGCGGCGGCCGGGCATCGTCGACATCGACGAACCCGTACACCTTCGGCTCGTCGCCGCCTTGGAGAAGTTCCTGTCCGACCCCGATCGCGTCCGGGACCTGGCCGATCGCACGGCCCTCCACCGGGAGCAGACCGCCAGCGCACTGGACCAGGCCGAACAAGCCCTGAGCGACCGGGACGTGAAGGCAGCGGACGAAGCCATCGGGCGGGGGACGGCGGCGTTCTTGAAGGTCATGTCCGCCCACATCGTCAACTGGCTGCTGCCCGAGCAGCAGTGGGAGGACCTCCTGAGCCAGGTGCTGTCCAGCCGGGCCCGCGCCCGAGACTGCACGCTCGCCCTGGCCACCCCGAACCGCACCGGCCACCTGCTGCAGGCGCACCGTCTCCTCCTGGAAGCCGCCGCCAGCATCCGTGACGGACGTCCCCTTGCCCTGGCCGCGGCCGACGTCAGCGCCCGGGCCGGAACTCTGTACGGGGCGGGCTCACCGGCAGCTGCCGCCATGCCCCTTGAGGACCCCGACCGCGCCGCCGACCTGCTGCGAACCCTGTCGGCCAGCGCAGACCCCGAATCCGAGCTGGCATCCCTCACCGGCTCCCTGGACCGTTCTGCCGCCGTACGCGAGGCATGGGAGACCGCGGCGCTGCTGGCTGCCGGCGGCCGGCCCGGCCAGCTCGCCGCGGTGCGCGCCCTGAGCACCGCCCTCGCCTGGGCCGCCGACAGCGAGGAACGGCGCAAGGAGTTGCGCCACAGCTACCTGTCGCTGGTGCGCCGCTGGTGCACGGCCAGAGAGCACGATGCCACCCGCGTCACCACACCCGACTTGCTCGCCCTGGGAGACGGCCGATGACCCCCACCCCCCTGCTCCCCCTCGACCAGGCCCACAATGCGGCGCGCGTCGGCGGGAAGGCCGCCGCCCTGGCCCGGCTGCTCCGCCAAGGTCTGCCGGTTCCCGAGGGCCTGGTGGTCCCGGTCGGTACACCGGAGAGCGCGGTGCCGATCCTTGTGGACCACATCCTGGCCTGGGCGGAGGGGCGCGCCCCGTACGGCCTGATCGCCCGGTCCTCCGCCGTCGCCGAGGACGGCGCCGCCGTCTCGTTCGCCGGGATGTACGCCTCACGCTTCACCCCCGCCCGCTCCGGCCCGCTGCACGCTGCGATTACCGAGGTCCGCTCCTCCGCACTGCAGCCGACGGCGCAGGCCTACGCGCGGGCCCACGGCATCACCGCAGCTCTCGGGATGGCCGTGGTCATCCAGCCCGCGCTGCGCCCCACTGCCTCCGGCGTACTGGCAGCCGAGGTGCTCGCCGGCCGGTGCGTCCGCTGGAGGATCGAGGCCGTCCGCGGCCTGGCCGAACCACTCGTCAGCGGCACCCAGACCGGCGAGGTCCACTCCGGCCTGCGTCACACCGCCCACCCTGTCCAGCCCGCCGAGCAGCGGATCATCCTCATGCCGGGTGCCCCCGACGAGCTGCGGCTGCCACCGGGGGAGTGGACGACGATCACCGGCGTCAACCAGGACGAGACACTCGCGAAGATCAAGACGTCACAGGAAGGCGTCCTGCACCTCCACGCGCCGACGCCATGGGCGGCTGATCCCGTGCTGAGCGAGGAACACCGCCTGACCCTCCTGGACAGCGCCGTTGTCGCGGCAGCCGCGTTGAGCCTCGAACGTATCGACCTGGAGTGGGCCTTCACCGCCGACGGCACCCTGCACCTGGTGCAAGCACGCCCGCTCACCCGCCCCCTCCACGAAGCCCGCGCAACCGGTCGGCACTGTGAGGACGGCTGGACCGGCATCCCTGCTGTCGCGGGCACCGCAGCGGGGCCGGCTGTTCGCATCGGCGAGGGCACAGCCCTGACCGGTGCCGTGCTGATCTGCGGCGCGCTCGGTCCCGAGGCGGCCGGCGCCCTGCTGGAGCAGCCCGCCGCAGTCGTCTCCACCACGGGGGGACCGCTCTCCCATACCGCGATCATCGCCCGCGAGCTCGGCATTCCCTGCGTCACCAACGTCAAGGCCGCGACCGCGATCCCCTCGGCGCGCCTGATCGAGGTCAACGGAACTGAAGGCACCGTGCGGCCCGTCGCGGGCATTCCGGAGCAACGGACCGAGCGCGCCCGCCTGGACGGAGCGGCCGTCGTGCTCCAGCGCCTGCCGACCACCGCCGCGCACGACGGGCGTGCCGCTACCCTCCTGCTGCACTCACCGGCAGAGCATCACCCTGTGCTCCCCACCCTCACGGCGTCGGCCGAGCACGGGACGGTGGGGGTGCTGATCGTGGACGAGGACGTCGCCACTCCAGAGCTGCCGGGGTTCCAGGTGATTCGTTTGAAGTCCCTCGGACGCCTGCTGTGGCCGGTGGACGGCGGAGACGTGCCGGAGACTCTTGTGACCGTCGACCCGAACGGCCGGGTCCTCCACAGCCGAGGCCTCCATGACTGATCTCCTGGGCGACACCGCCGGCCTCATCGTGGACTGGGACGGCACGGTCGTCGACAACGGCCGGCGGCGTCTCGACGCGCTGCGCCAAGCGCTCGTGCCGTACGGACTCACGGTCGAGGAGGACTGGTACACGGTGCATGCCGGGCTGCCGGTACGCGACCTCCTGCGGGTCCTGGCCGGCGAGCGCGAGCTCCCGGTCGAAGAGGTCGTCCACGCCAGCCGGCAACGCCTGCTGAACGGGCCCCCGCCTGCAGTGATCACGGCGACCCTGGAACTGCTCGAGCAGGCCCGTGCACGCAGGATCCCCCGGGCCGTCGCGTCCAGCGCGGCCGCAGTCCTGGTGCACACCGGGATCGAGCGCCTGGGACTGAACGGGCTCCTTCCGATCGTGGTCACTGCCGAGTCCGTGGCGCGCGGCAAACCCGCTCCCGACGTCTACCTGGAAGCGGCGCGACAGCTGGGCGTGGCGCCCTCGCACTGCCTGGCGGTGGACGACGCATCCGACGGCATCGCCGCGGCCCGATCAGCGGGCATGCGGCTGCTCACCGTGAGCGGCACCACTCTGGTTCCGGTCACATGAGCCACCGCGAAGGATCACTGCGCACCTGGTGCGGCTCCCTCGGCAGCCGAGGCCAATCCCGTTGGGCGCAGCGGAAGCGTGCGGATGGTCTCCCACCGGTAGGTCCTTTCCTGGCGGCGGAGCTTCACCAGGTCCACTGACGAGACATCGAGAGCTACCGGGGGAAGCGAGCGCAGTTGCGACACCACGTCGACGACCGGCGCTGCCGGGCGCTCGGCGTTGTTGTAGGCCACTCCCAGATGCGGCCGGAAGGTGCTGGTCGGCTTGCCGCCGGGCACGCCGGCTTGAGCACCGAGCGCGCTGAGCGCAGCGTGGAGGCCGACGAGCGGTCTCCACGGGGTGAGGCTGAAGCGGACGGCACCGCGGCTGCCGGCAAGGGGATGAGCCAGAATGCGGAACTCACCTACGGACAAGTGCTCCGCCATGGAGATCAGGTGCTCGAGCTGGGGATGTGACACTCCTTCCGTGGCACCGATCCGGAGCAGGGTGACGTGCAGGCCGTCGGCGGGCACCAGGTCCATGCTGAGATGCTCGAGCGCGCCCTGGCAGTGCTCCGTGCGTCGCACCAGGGCGGTCGCGTCGGCGAAGGTGAGCATCCAGTAGTAGGCCTGCTGCCGTTCCGACCATCCCGGGCGATCCCAGTGGTTCTTCATGCGGTCGACAGCTTGGAAGGCCCGCCAGTCGTGCTCGACAATCACGCGGGAGTCGTCGAGGTCGGCGGGGGGTGCGCAGGGGAAGGCCCTGGTGTCGACGGCCAGCTCGGGCGCCACGGATCTCCTAGATATGTCAGGGCGCGATCTGAGCGCGCGAGCCGACCACGATCATTCCGGCCTGCGGCTGTGACCGCCACGTCCGCAGCTCCTCGGCATAGTCCCCCACATCGGGTTCGTCATGCCACCGCTCGGCGCATTGGTAGAGCTCGTTCGCGCGTTCCCACACAGACCTGATGGGCGCGGTGGTTCCGGACCTGAGGGCTCGCCGGCCCAACGCCATGGCCTGCTCGACCTCGGGAGATGGCTGCTGCAGTAGGGCCGTTGCCGTATCGAGCCCTACCAGGGCGCGGCTCCAGTCGGAGTCGGAGTGTGCGATCAGCTCGTCGATCTGCTCCGCGTGCGTCAGGACCTCGGCTGTGTCGCCGAGCGAGAGGCGTGTGGTGATGGCGTTGGCCAAGGTGCGAGCCATGGAGTACGGCTCGAAGCTGATGCACGACGTGAGGCCGCCGGGCAGGGCGGCTTGCCGGTCGGAGAGCTCCAGGGCCTGGCCGATCGCCTGCTCGGCGCCACGCCGATCGTCGAGTCGGGCGAGCGCGCGGGAGCGCCCGTTGACGAGCAGCCGGATCGCCTGCGGGTCGTCCGGGGCGAGAGCGATTCCGGCCAGGGCTGCGTCGTCGGCTTCCGCGTACCGCTTCTGGTAGTACAGCCCCAGAGAGCGGGTCCCGCTCGCCCACATCTCCATGGGGACGTCGCCGACCTCGCGTGCCAGGGACTCCGCCTCCGAGCAGTACGCGTTCACCAGGTCATAGGTCGCACCAGCGTTGACGGCCATGTACCCCAGAAGCCCGGCGGCTTGGGAAGCGAGGCGGAAGAGTTCCGTACGGACCCGCGGGGGCTGCTGGCCGGCCAGGACGCCGTGCAGCATTTCGCGCACGACTCGGGCTTCGCCCGCCAGCTGCTGTGGCCCCTGCGCTTCGTAGCGGTCGATGATGCCCGAGATGGACCGTCTCACCATGACCAGGACCGGGTCGTCCGCGTTGGAGCTGGTCAGCTTGTGCGTCTGGGCGACGACGGCCAGCGGGTCGTCGAAGCCGAGGCTGGCCGCCGATGCACTGGCGAGGTCAGCGCTGGCCCGCAGCGAGACCAGCGCCCCAGGTTCCACGGGCTCGAAGAGCCGCTCGGGGGCCATGTTGAACATGTGGCGGAGTACGAGATAGGCGTCCCGCCGGGGTGTGCTTTTGATCGAGCCGCGGCGGCCCATATACCGGTCGAAACTGCTGCGGGACACTTCGACGCGGGCGAGCCGGGGATCGTTCTCCTTCTCGGCGGCGCGCGCAGCGGCTTTGGCGAAGTGGATACAGAACTTCTCGTACGAATCCCACTGGTTCTCCTGGACCAGGAGCGCGAACCGCGTGGTGGTCGTGCTGGTCACCGGGCTCCCCCCTCGGGTTCGGTGCGGACGGTCGGCTGCTGCTCTTGTGCCGGAGTACGGCCTGGGTTCCAGAGCGGCTGCCCGTTCTGGAGGTATCGGGGGATGCTCTCCCCCAAGGCAGCCAGGGCCTGCTCCGCTCGGCGCCGCTGACGGTCCCGGAGCAGGGAAAGCGCCTGGTCTTCGGGGAAGAAGGCGCACTCCGCAAGCTCCTCGTCGTGCGGTCGCAGCGTGGCGCACGTGTCCCAGGACAGTTGCCCGGCGTCGAAGACGAACGCCATGAGGTCGTCCCACGGCCCGTGGGGAGGCACCCAGTCGATGCACAGGAGTGCGTACAGCGTGACGTCGAGCCCGAGCTCCTCGCGGAGTTCCCGCCGCACGGCATCGGTGGGGGCCTCGTTGGACTCCGCCATCCCGCCAGGAAGATCCCACCCCGGCTTGTAAGTGGGTTTGACCAGGAGAAGCCGACCGTCGGGGTCGCGAAGCAGCGCGTCGGCAGTCACCCGCTTGCGAGCCTGCTTGGCGTTGCCCTCGGCCAGGTAGGCATCCCACGCCGGCGTTCCGGGAGGAGGGGGTTTCGTCATGGATGCCTGCCCATTCCGGGACGAGCGTCGAAGCTGGCCAGCAGGGCCGAACGGCGACGGTTGACCTGTACCAACTGCTCCAGCACGTCCCGCACCTGCGGGACGTCTCGGAAGGGAGTGAGAGTTCGACTAAGGGCGTGCAGATGTTCGGTGACCCGTGACGAGCCGAGCGGCTCACAAGCGGCCACAAGCTGCACCCCGGTGGCACAGGCCGCTTCGAGGTCCCCACTTTGGACGAGAAGCTCGGCGAGCGCGGACTGGCTGAATGCCCGACTGCGGGCACGGTTCTCTCCACGCAACGCCACGGCGCGCTCGGCTTCGATGGTCGCCACACTGAGCATGCCCAGGTCGCGGAGGGCGAGCGCTGACTCGCTGGCGAGTGCAGCCTGATCGAAGGGGGCAATCCAATGCGGGGGCGGCACAGCGGAGGCGTCTTCCAGAATTGCGCGCGCTGTTTCCAGAGCGCGTTGGGCGGCCACATCGTCTCCGATCCTGGCGTGAGCGCGACCCTCCATGGCGTGAAGGCGGGCGGTGAGCACCGGGATAGGTTCGGTGGTCGCCATGCGTTCATGTCCGCGGCGGGCTAGGGCCAGTGCCTGCCCGGCGTCGCCGAGTTGCAGGGCCAAGTGGCTCGTGCTCGCCAGGACGTTCGCTCCCACAGATGTTTCAGGAGTCGCGTGCGCGAGACCGAAGGCGACCCTGAAGTGTTCGGAGGCCTCCGTGTCGCGTCCCAGGTCATGGGCCATCCAGCCCGCCATTTCCGTGAGGACTGCTGCGGCCAGAAACACGTCAGCTTCGGGGGACCGCCCCTTGGGCCCGAACAGATCAACCGCGATGGAGGTCTGAAGATACTGCTGGAGCGACGAATAGACATGTCCAGCGCCGAGTTGACGATCCGCGTGCCTGAACGACTCCAGCGCCCCCAGGTAGGGCAACGGGCCGGCGCTCTCGGGCGGTGCAGCTCCGGGCAGCGTGAGCAGGGGAGCGAAGTCAGGGGTGGGTGTTCCTGGCCCGGCCTCGGCTGTCGCGGCATCGGTGGTGCTGGGAGGCTCACCGGTTGGTGGTCCGAACAGCGCCACTGCCGGCTCCCCGAGCAGATGCTCCAGCACACGGCAGGTGGGAGGCCAGGGCATCCTCTTGAGGTCCCCGGCCAACCACCGGTCGAAACTACGAGACGAGACCGTGACCGCCGCCAGCCGCGGGTCGCCGTCGATACGGGCGACGTCGCGGGCGGCACGCTGGAAGTGGATGCTGAACGTGGCGAACACCGTCCAGTGGTTCTCCTCCACCAACTGCCGGAACCGGGTCGCGCGCCGCATCGCCTTCTCCCTGGCTCAGTTCGAGTCGCCGAAGGTGAGAAGGGGAACGTCATACAGATCCGGGCTCTGCGGCCGGGTCACCGTAGGGGCGGTCCACTCCTCGATGACGAGCTCGCTGATGAACTGCACGGTGCCGCCCAGGAGGTGACTCGTTAGTCCATCGGCAGAGGCCCCTTTCAGGCCGGCGGTCACGTGGATGTGAGGTGCGACCTTGCTGTTCACGGTGTCCCACGCGAGCGTGCCGGCTCCGAGCACTTCGAGGGTCTCGACCTTGATCTCGTCCCACAGAGGGCGCTCCGGGTGCTCGAGTGGGCCGCACGAGCCCACCAGCCGGACACTGCTGAAGCCGCCGATGAACGTCGGGATGTGGCCAGCCCGGATCCCGGTGTCGCGGCAGAAGGCGTCCAGCGCAGGGAAGAAGTCTTCGCCATCATCGAGAGCGACGACGAACCGCCGCCCGGTGGTGACTTCAGTGGCACGCATGTGGCTCCTCGATCTCAGAATTGGATCTTGTGGGGGAAATCAGCGTCGGCGGAATTCGAAGGCGTCCCTGATCTCCGGCAGCTCTGCTCCGGAGCGCAGAAGGGCCAGCAGGAGGAGCCGGGCTTTACGCGGCTCCAGGCCGCCGCCGCTGATGAGGCCTCGCTTGAGCAGGTCTGTCTCGGAGCCGGGGCCGAAATCGTAGGTGTTGCTCAGGACGCTGCCCGCGCCGGTGCGGGAAGCAAGGATGACCGGCATACGGGTTGCCAGGGCACCCAGCGGTTCAGCCCATGTCTTGGGGGCGTGCCCGGCTCCGAAGGCTGCGATGACCAGGCCGTCCGCGAGGCCGGCGGCGGCATCCAGAAGGGCCACGGAGGCACCCAGGGTCGCCTGGATTACCTCCACGGACGCCGGACGGACCTGCGGCAGTGCCACCGGTGCCTGCCGTGGCACGGCGAAGTGAAAGCGGGGCTGGCCTTCCACCACGTGCCCGACGGGACCGGCGCCGGGCGAAACGAAGGCCGACGTGCTGGTGCTGTGGACCTTCTGCACGTGGCGGGCGGCGTGCAGTTCGTCGGCGAAGGCGACGAGTACGCCGAGGCCGCGCGCGGAAGGGCTGGCCGCGGTGTGCACAGCGGCCACGAGATTGGCCGGGCCGTCGGCGCCGGCCATCTCCGCGGTGCGCATGGCGCCTGTGATCACGACCGGGGCTTCCCCTGTGTACAGGAGGTCGAGGAGGAAGGCGGTCTCCTCCAGGGTGTCGGTGCCCTGGGTGATGACGAAGCCGGCCGTGCCGGATTGCGCCCGCTGATTCAGCAGTTCGGCTATGGCGACGATGTCGTCGATCTCCAGCCAGGCGCCGGGGATCTGCCGGAAGTCCTGCAGCTCCAGCGTCGCAGCATCTGCCAGCTCCGGCACAGAGGCAACGAGATCGGCAGCCGCCAGACGGGGGGTCGCCCCGCTTCCGCCGCTCGGTGCCGACATGGCGATCGTGCCGCCGAGTGAAAGCACCAGGACGGTGGGGCGCTGGGACCGCGGGGTGGAGATCACGGCGGCTGCCTTTCGGAGAAGTGGATCACGCAGTACGGGTCAGCGTCGGGCTCTCACCGGTCCGGGGCAAGGGCGCCGAGAAACTGGAAGACGTCGTCGAGTGCGCTCACGCTGAGGTGCCGACTGCGTGGACGCACGATGCTCGCTGTGCCGCACTCGCTCAACTCGCGGCACCGGCGAACCAGCCATGGCCACGGGATATCCAGAAAGCCGGCCAGTGTCCGCAACCGGGCTTCCGGGTCAGGGCCCGTGGCCACGCTGTGTGCGCGCGCCTCCCTGAAGGCCTCGTGATACGCCCGCAGCGCGGGGCGGTGGGTGACGGTATCGGCGGCCCAGATCGCCTCGGTCCGGACCCAGTTGGCGACGGCCGCGCGCTGGCTGGGGACCAATGCGAAGCCGTCGACCTCGGAGTACTCCGGGTCAGCGAGAACGTCGACCTTGATTCCGTGCAGTTCCATCAGCGCGATGGCCAGAAGCAGCAGGATGCGTTCGTACCGGCTGCTGCGGGTTACCTCGGCCTCCGGAACGCAGAAGACCCGGACCATGGGCGTCGCAGCGTCGGTGTACTGGGCCGCCAGAGTCTTGAGGTAGTCGGCTTTGTGACGGAACCACAGCCACGGGGCGGCCTGCTCACCGGTCTGTTCCCGAGTCCAGAAGACAGGGGATGTTGTCACCCCATCGAGTCGCCGCACGATGTGCCGGGCGCAGAACGCAGATCCGAGCCACTGTGCTCCGGCCGTCGTGAGATCGGGCAGCGCCACCCGGCTCGGCGCGGAACGCGGCAGCGAGAGGTAGGTGTCCAGCGCCTCCTGTTCCTCGGCGAGGGCGAGGTCGTCCGCCAGGAGCCCGTCATCGAGCTGAACCAGGGACCACAGCAGTCCGTACGTCAGATCGTCCAGCAGGTGCGCGGCCGGCAGGGCAAGCATTTCGGCGTCGGAAGACACCGTCAGCGCGCGGCGGGCGTTCGCCGCGTCGATCACGTAGAGCTGGGTGTCGTCGCCCTGCTCAGCGACGCCTACGAGCATCCCGCGGCGGGCCGGTCGTAAGAACTGATGCAGCGCTGGGTCGGAGGCTTCGATATAGGCGGAGCTGTCCCGGACTGTGGCAGCCCGGATGCCGATCGCAGCGGTTGTGCCGTCGAGCACCTGCCGACCAGCGAGTTCCCACGAGTCGGCGACTTCATCGGAACTGGACAGGAACACCCTGCTGGTGGGCCAGCGCTCGGTGATCGTGGCGGCGGCGCGTATGTCTCCCCGGCTGTGCGGCAACGAACGCACCTGCATGACGGATGGCGCGGGACTGAACAAGTCGGAGCAGGGGACTCCGAACAGGCGCTCCAGAATCAAAGCCGCATCTGGCCAGGGCTGTCCGAACCAGTAGCCCTTCGCCCACCGGTCAAAGGTGGAACGTGAGACCGAGACGGTCGCCAGGCGCGGCGAGTCGGTCTCGTTGGCCAGCTCCCGTGCGGTCCGCTCGAAGTGGGTGCAGAAGACCACCCATCGGTCCCATCGGCGTTCTTCGAGGAGAACGCGGAACAACGTGGGGCGGGCGGACATCTCGGACCTTCCTGGGGCGAAGGCGGGGGAGCGTGCATCCGGGCTACGTGAGCTGGGTCACCACGCAACTATGCTCGCTACTCTGTGGCGTTGGCAAGCCTCACTCTGCAACCTGCATAGTTCGGGCTGCAGTCTGTTCGCCTCGTGGGTGCCGTGGCACACTTCAGCGAACGACAGCTGCCGGCCGAAGGGGAGAGGAACCGGCGTGAGCGAACCGAAGTCCGCCCCGACCGTGCTGGCCATCGTCTTGGGCCGGCGCCTGGCCGCCCTGCGCGAGGCGGCCGGCTTCACCGCTGCACAGGCCGCCAAGCCCCTGCGGATCGCGCCGACGACGGTCACCAGGATGGAGAAGGCCGAGACTTCTCTGAAGTACGCCACCGTCAAGACGCTTCTCGAGATCTACGGCGTCCCCCAGGCCGAGATCCAGGAATTTCTCGTCCTCCTTGACCAGGCGAGTACGCCCGGCTGGTGGCAGAGTTTCCGCGACGTACTCCCGGGCTGGTTCGGGGTGCACGTATCGCTGGAGGGGGCTGCGACCAGCCTCCGCGGCTACGAGCCTGGCGTCCTCCCTGGTCT
This sequence comes from Streptomyces zinciresistens K42, assembly GCF_000225525.1. Taxonomy (GTDB): domain Bacteria; phylum Actinomycetota; class Actinomycetes; order Streptomycetales; family Streptomycetaceae; genus Streptomyces; species Streptomyces zinciresistens. The sequence continues at coordinate 220,391 of NZ_AGBF01000001.1, forward strand.
GCTGCAGACACCCGGATACGCCCGCGCCGTCATGGAGCGAGGACTCCCTCGCATGGCGCCTGATGTTCTTGAACGAAGCGTCGACCTGCGCATCAAGCGCCAGGAGATCCTCACGCGCGAGAAGCCGGCCCCACCCCAGCTGTGGGTTGTAACGGACGAGACGAGCCTACGGCGCCCCGTCGGCGATGCGGCCGTCATGCGCGAGCAGATCGAGCACCTCTTGGATGTGACCGACCTCCCGAACGTCACACTGCAGGTGTGCCCCTTCGCAGCAGGGCTCCACCCAGGCGCCTTCGGGCCATTCACCATCTTCCGATTCGAAATCCCCGAACTTCCCGATATCGTCTGCACCGACAGCCTGAGCCGCGCCGGATACAGCGAGGACAAGGAAGAAGTCGCCCTGTTCCGTGAAGCGCTGGGCGAAATGAGTGTGTACGCATTCTCAAAGCAAGAAACCAAGAAATTCCTTGGTGATATTCGCAAGGAGCTGTACCTATGAGTCACGTCCTGCGCGCCGCCACAGAGCTTGGAGCGGCAGAGTGGGTGAAGCCTTGGAGTGGTAGCAACGCCGGAAACTGCGTGGAGGCGAAGCCCCTCGACGATGGCCGCGTGGCGCTGCGCCAGTCGACCGACCCTGACGGCCCCGCGCTGATCTACACGCGGGGAGAAATCGCGGCCTTCATTATCGGGGCAAAGTCCGGGGATGCGGATTTCCTCCTCTCCTAAGCCCCACGTAGCTCGCAATACCGCGCCAAAAATCCGACACGAAGGGCAAGCAGAATAGCGATGACGTTAAAGCCCATCGATACCAGCCGCCCCCACCCGGCCCGCATGTACGACTACTACCTCGGCGGCAAGGACAGTTACCCGGTCGACGAGGAGGCTGCCGAGAGAGTCATATCGTTCCTGCCGGCCATCAGGGTCGCTGCCCGCACCAACAGGGGCTTCATGAATCGGGCTGCCCGGCTCCTGGCCGACCGCGGCGTGCATCAGTTCCTCGACATCGGAACCGGCATCCCGACCGAACCCAACCTTCACCAGGTCGTCCAAGCGGTCAACCCGCAATCACGTGTGGTCTACGTCGACAACGACCCCGTCGTTCTGCGCCATGCGGAGGCGCTCCTGCGGAGTACGCCCGAGGGGGCGACGAAGTACATCGAGGCGGATGTCCGCGAGCCCGGGAAGATCATCGAAGGCGCCCAGGAGATCCTCGACTTCGAGGAGCCTGTCGCCCTCTCGCTCGTAGCCCTCCTGCACTTCGTCTCCGACGAGTACGGGCCCTACGATCTTGTCAATGAGCTCTTGGCCCCGCTCCCCTCAGGTAGCTTCCTCATGCTCTCGCACGTGACGGGAGACTTCGACCCTGCCGGGTGGGACAAGGCCGTCGAGATCTACCGGAAGAGCGGCATACCCGCGCAGGTGCGGTCGCGAGACGAATTCGCCCGTTTCTTCACGGGACTTGACCTGATTGATCCGGGCGTTCAGGTCGTCACCAACTGGCATCCGGAGCCTGATCAGGAGTTCGCCGACGAACAGGTGCCTCTCTACGTCGGCGTCGCGCAGAAGCCGTAGACGCCTGGCGGCATGGCTGGGCCGAGAGCCTGTCCAGCATCAGTCCGGACAGAGCACGGTGATGATGTGCGGAGAGGCCCTATGGAAAACAGCAGGGGGTATGTCTGATGGGCGACCGAGGTCTGGAGGACTCGCGTGCCAGCATGCTGGTCGCCGTCGACGAGCGAGACCTTCGCTTCGTTCCCCGCGCCCAGGGTTCGTTTTCCGTGTACTGGCGGGACGTTCACGCACGTGCGGTCCAAGCCCTGTCGGCGGGGGAGCCGGTCTTGCTGGCCCCGCTTGTCGACTTCGCCTACGTCAAGGGGTGCGAGGAAGCCGGACTGGATCCCCGTTCGGAGAAGGGTTTCCGCGCCTACGCGAGCCGATGGGTCCCGAGGAACGAGCTGTGGTCCTTCGCGGGAGAGACGGCTGACGAGATGCTCCTGCAGATGAAGCGGGAACAGCAGGCATGGGCCACGGCTGTTCGCTGCAGGAGCGTGTTCGACGCGGTGAACGCGCAGCACCCCGGTGCGGAGGCCTGGGCGAGAAGCTACTCGGCGGGCGTTCTGACGGCGCTGACCGAGGAGGCGGTGCGGCGCGCCGAGTCGCGCGGCGGTGCTGGCGGCCGGATCGCCTTGGTCGCCAAGGCCGGAGACCTGGAGCTCGGTAGTTACGCGATGCCGGTCGGCGTCATCGGCGGGGAGATCCGTGTACCGGATCGGGACCGGGAGCGATTCGTCGCGCTGCTGGGTGCCTCGCTCGTCGCCGCGTCGAGCGGCGTTCTGACGCTGGTGACCGGTGACGACGGCCCGGTGCACGTATGGACCGTAGGGAGGCAGGGGTTGGTGCCGAGCGAGCACGGCGAACTCATCCTCGAGCCGAATGACGCGCACGGTCGGTCGGCGACGTACGTGCCCGGGTTTCCGCTGCCGTCGCCCGCGTAGCTGAGCGTCCCGGTCACGAGCGCCGCAGTCAGAGGGCGCTGTAGGGGATCGAGGCCGCCACGAACCGGCCTCGTTCGGCCGCAGCCATCAGCTGACGCTGAAGTTCCTGTTCGCCACCGCGGAGCGGCAGCCCGAGGTCATCGGACACGTACAAGACGACGTATCCCACCTTGGTCGCGAGATAGTTCCAGCGCGGTGGCACGTCGCCCGCCAGTGTGAGCAGGGGTTCGTCTTCGTTCGGCATGTGGACTTCGATGGTTCGGGCGTCCTGGTGCAGGGTCATCCGCCAGCCGTGCGCTTCGCGGATGCGCATGGGGTGCCCGGCCTTGACCAGGGGGAGGCCGGCGGCGAGGAGCACGGCCAGCAGCTTGGGCATCAATGGTCCGTTCGGGCCGAGGCGTACTTCCTCATGCGGATCCTGAAGGGCGTACCAGGCCAGCTTGTCCTGCGACATACCGGCAGACCATGCCCTGGTCTTCGGTTCGGTGGTGCTCATGCAGCTGCCTCATCTCGCGCGCGGTCTGGTGGCCCCGGCCGGTTAACGATCGGCTGTCCCGCTGGCTACGGGAGCGGCGACCCGGCGGGCCGGGTCACGAACCGAGTGACGTTCCGGCCGTCGACGGAGGACTACGACACGCAGACCGACACACCGAGCGCACCAATGATCATGTACGGGCCGAAGGCGATGCGACCGCGGGTGCGTCCCTGAAGCAGGTTCACTGCGGCGCCGAGGGCGAACATCGCGAAGGTGCCCACGAGCACGGTGGCCCAGTTGTGCCAACCGAGCAAGGCCCCGAGGGTGGGGGCGAGCTTCACATCGCCGAGTCCGATGCCGCCGAAGGTCATGAGGGCGAACGCGGAGCCGAGCGCGGCGGCGGCTGCAAGACAACGGGCGAAGCTGCCGGGTTCTCCGGCCACTCCTGCGGCTGCCAGCAGGGTGATCGTCCCGGCGAAGGCGGGAACGGTGAGGATGTTGGGGAGCCGGTGCACTTTGGCGTCGATCAGGATGAGCGCGGTGCCGCAGGCGGCGACCCAGTAATGTGCGGCGGCCAGCCAGCCCGTCAGGCCAGTGGCGGCGACGAGGGCGAAGGCGAGCGCGGTCATGGCCTCGGGGAGGCCGCGGGCCGGGTACCAAGGCGTGCGGCATGACGCACAGCGGCCTCGGGGCGGCGCGAGGAGCCGGATGGCCGCTGGGGCTGGTGCGTCACACGAGGGGCAGGCGTGCCGGAGCGGTGCGCCGGCGGGCACGGTCCTGGTGAAAAGCAGCGGGCGGGTGGCGGTGCCGGCCAGGGCGCCGGCGAGAAGGGCGACGGTCGTGGTCAGCACGGTCATCACGGCGGCTCCCGGTGTCGTTCTGCCCCGGCATATGTCGGGATCTTGGAGCCTATGCGAGTCGCCCCCTCGGTTCGATGGGGTATCGGGGAGCAGGTCGAAAGCAACGACCAGGTCACGGCGCGAGCAAGGGCCCTGATCACGGTGGATGCGCCGGGCCGGCGCTCCTACCGTTCAGATTCAGAAGCGCGATCACCTAACCGCGGAGGGGCGGAATGTCACACGGCGGCGGCTGATCGCACCTCTATAGGCGACAGCGCCGAGCGCACGGGCACGACGAAGGGGGCATGGGTCCATGACGATCACCGCCGATCTCGGGAAGGCGGGGGCGGTCGGGGGCGGCCGCCGCCGGGTCGTGTGGACACGTGGCCGCCGCATCACCTTCGGGATCATCGGGTTCGGGTCCCTGCTGATCGCCTTGACCGGCTTCGTCGGCTCCTACACGGCCGTACGCGACCTCGCCGAGGAGAAGGGTTTTGGCTGGTTTGCCACTATCTTTCCCCTTGGGATCGATATTGGCATCATCACGATGCTTGCCCTCGATCTTGCCCTGACCTGGGTCGACTTGCGGTATCCGCTCCTGCGGCACATCGCCTGGCTGCTGACCGTGGCAACGGTGGCATTCAACGCGTTCTCTTCTTACCCGGACATACTTGCATCTTTTATGCATGCGGCGATTCCCTTGCTGTTCATCGCGATCACCGAGGCGGTCCGGCATGCGATCGCCGTCGCGACGGCGCGCGAGGAAGGGCGGGAGGATTATGCGCTCTCGCTGGGCCGGTGGCTTCTCGCCCCCTGGTCGACCTGGTTGATCTGGCGCAGCAGGAAGCTGTGGCCGAGCACGATCTCCTCGTACGAGGTGGCGCTGGCGCTGTACCAGGAGAAGCTGGACTACCGCCGGGAGTTGCGGGACGCCTACGGCTGGCGCTGGCGAAGGAAGGCCACGCGCGAGGAACTGCGGCCGCTGCGCCGCAGCCGTCTGGGATACGCCGTCCGCCCGGCAGCAGAGCTGCGCCATCCGGAGCGGGAGGACCTGGCCGAGCAGTCCGCGCCTACCGCGCTCACCACGCCGGGGGTCGTGCTGGAGAAAGTGCCGGCCAGCCATCCGCCTGCCCTGTCACCGGCCTCCGCCTCGGCGTCGCCCGAGCCGGAGGATGCCGCCGAGCACGAGCGCGCGCAGTGCCCGCCGGCGGACCGCGCACGAGCCGGCACCGAGCCTGCGGAGGAGCCGCTGCTCGAGCACCCGCGCGAGGACCTCTTTGCCGGCGACACCCCTGTGAACCAGGAAGCCGAAGCAGCCGAAGACGAAGACCCCCTCGAGCAGCGAGAGCCCGACACGGGGCAGGCCGGCCACCCGGCCGGGGGCCAGGCCAACGTGGACGTGGACGAGGCCGAAGACGAGGAAGGACCCGTAGAAGACGAGGAAGGCCCCGACGAGGGCGATGATCCCGCCGCTGCCCCGCCGCCGACGATTGAACTGGGACCTGCTCCGGCGAACGAGAGCAAGAGGCAGCGGGCCGAGCGGATATACCTGGCGCACCAGAAGGCGGGCGTCGAGCTCACCCGCAAGGACCTGACCCGGTGGGCCGGATACCAGAACGAGGGGTCGGGACGGAGCGCCTACAACGACCTGGAGCGCAAGCACGGGCCGATCGTGGCCGGCGAGGCGGCGTGGGAGACCGATGGCGCCGAACTGGCCACGGTGCCGTCGTAGAGAGCGGCCGCGCGCAGCAGGCTGGCACCTACTGGCGATCATTCCTGCCGCAGCAAGCCATCCCCACCGGGACGGGCGCCGGGAACCGACCCGAGGCGCTGACCTCCCCGCCCGTGGTGGGACACGGTCTTCGCCAGCGCAGGGAGCCTTGGTCCGTCGGCCGGTTCACGTCTCGCGAGCGCGCCGCCGTCGAGTGCCGGACTCCTGTGCTGGAGCGGGTGATTCACGGCCGGTCTCGGGTACCGCGATCATGGGCGTCGGCTGCGCCTCAACCCATCCGTCGGCCGTGTGCTCGACCAGGTACTGGCGGGAGAACGGCGCCTCGCGCAGCGCGTTGAGCACCTCCTCGTGGTCGTAGGAAGAGGCGATAACGTGCTCGTCGGCGAACTCGTCCTCCTGTACAGCGACGCCGTACAGCACTGGGTCCGTCATCCCGTCCCTCCTGGGCAGATCCCACCACGGTATTCCGGCACGCTTGTGCGCGGTCCGGCCGCTGCTGCGCCGGGCAGCACCAACTACCTCTGGGCCGTCCTTGGTTCAGCCATCGGCACGCATCGGCGCAATGAACCGGCGCATCGCGACCATGAGCAGGCCGGCAGATGCGAAGCCGACCAGCAGCCCGGCCGCACGCACCGCCAGGTCCGCCGCACCGGCAAGGTCCAGGGTGCTCGCGACCGAGACGGCGCCGATCCATCCGGCACCCCACAGCACCATGCAGCCCAGGAACAGCAGGGTGACCCGCATGCCGAGCGATACCCGGGACGCAGGCTGCGACGCGGGCCCGAGGCAGCGCCGGGCGTGAGCGGCATACGCCGCCCACGCCTGCTGCGGTGTACCTGGGCGGTGGGGAGGCAGACGGCCGCACGAGCACAGTGCCCGGTGCTGGGCCTCGCCGGCAGCCGCGGAGGCGTCCCCGTCGATGACGATCTGCGGCTCATGCCGCCCGTCGTCGACGACGAACTGGTCATAGTCCACCACGATGTGACGTCCCTTCGGTGAGGAGGGCCCGCGGGCTCGGTCCGGCCGCCTTCGTCCGGGGCCGGTGGCCAGGCAGGCTCTCAGACTGAGCCGTGGAACTGCCAGGAGACGATGGCAAAGGAGTGCCGCTGCGCCCGGCACTTCTTACTGGGCACCGGCCTCATCGGCCGCTACGACGCACTCGGCCTTACCCATCCAGCTCCTCCACCATACGGTTCCCGGCATTCCACAGTTCGGCCCGACCTTGTGCCGATCGGCGTAGACGTATGAATCGCTTACGGCGCGCATGTGGCCGTCGCAAACGAACGCGCATTGCGCCCCGCCGGTTGGCGACGCGAGCTTCCAGGCGATGTGCCATGCAGGGTTCTGTCCGCACGGTTCAGTGCCGCTGGTGCCCGGCTCGGCCTCGATGTAGCCGCACGCGGGTGCACTCGTGTCCGGCGAGGGTGTGAGGTCCGGGAAGAACTCAGAACCGGTGTTGTCGCTCACATGCTCTCCGTGGACAAATGGCCCGGCGTGGGATGAAGGCGGTTAGAGGGAAGTGCGGACTGTTCCGTCGGCGCAAAGGCCATTCTTTCATCGGCGCCCCGATTCAGGGCAGTTGGCAGCCGTACCGTTCCAGGACCTCGCGGGTGCCGCGGTCCTGCGGCCGCAACGGGTGTGTCCCGCCGTCCTCGGCCGGACCGAGCCGCAGCGTCGTATCCCCGCTGATCGGGCGGATCACCAGGGTCCCGCCCGCGACCTCGGACTGGATCGCGTCGTCGCGGTAGGGACTGGCGGCCAGGCAGCCGTCGCTGAACTCACGCTCGTAGCGCTCGAACGGGCCCGCGAAAAAGTGGCCCGCGACCGGCCCCTGCACCTGCATCACCAGGTAGGCCGCCACCCCCGCGGCAGCACCCGTCAACGCGATCGTCCGGCCGGACTGCCGCATCAGACGCGGCCCAGCCCGGTGAATGCCATAGGCGCCGAGCCCCGCCAGGGCAACAGCGCCGAGCAGTATCGGCTTGGGGTGGTCGGTGAGCACCCGGGCTTTCATGCCGACCGTCCACGGGATCGCGGCGATCACGAGTACCAGCCACCCGAGTACAGCGAGGGTGAACCCCTGGACGGCGGTCAGCTTCTGCGGCCACGGCGTCAGCCGGGGCACCGCCTGCTGCTCCCGGCTGATCCAGCGGGCCGCCCCCCGGAGACGGGCAGCCCGCCCCGGGGCCGCGGGCCCGTGATGGTGCTCCAACAGCCGCAGCACCGCGGAGCCGAACGCCTCCACCCGCTCGTGCACGGCACGCTCGCTGTCCTCCAGGGTGCGCAGGGCGCCCTCGCGGCCCGGCTGGATGCGCCAGCCGTCACCGCGGGCGAAGGTCTGGTTGACCCAGTGGCCCGGATCGGGAAACCCCGGCAATGTGCGTGCCGTTCGGCCGTCGGAGAACCCGAGGGACGAGCGAGACGAGCGGTCGGGGATGTAACGCTCGTACAACCGGGGGCTGGTGCGGTGACCGTGGTGACTTGCCTGCAGATCCCTGATCGCTTCGATGACGTCCACGAGGACCTCGTCGTGGCCGGCGGCCTCGGCCTGGGCGAGCAGCGATGCTCGGGGGATTGCCCGCCACACACCGCCGCTGCGATCGTGCGCGTGTTGCCTCCACATGTGTCGCCACGGACGCGGCCACACCACCGCAACCGGTCTGCGCAGCGGCGGCCGGTCCCGGGACAGATGGGCGCGCAGCAGGGCGGTGGCACAGCGGAGGTAGTCCGCCTCGCACACCTGCCACACGGCCTTCGCCGTGGTCAGCCGATCCCGGTGCTCGTCGAGGTCCGTGGCGTCGTCCGCGAGGGCGTCCATGAACTCCTCGACGCGGCGGCGTGCCTCGCGTACGGCTTCATCCTGGGCGCGCAGTGATGCGATCGCCGTCCCCCACCGGGCGTGTGTCATCTCCGCCTGCCCTCCCTGGCTGCCTGGGCCGACAGTACCCAACGGCATCCGCCCGGGTCAGGTCTGTTCGTGCTGGTCGCACTGCGGGCCGGACCCGAACGGCCGGGCACCCCCGGTAGCCGTCAGCCCGCCAGAACGGGCCGTCGTCCCAGTGCTCACCGGCGCCGGGCGAGCCGGACCAGCCGTTGCCACAGTCGGGGCGCGGGCACGGGTGCCGACGGAGCCGGCACGGGCGGCGGAGGACCGGCTGGCCGCGGAGGCGGCACGATGCCCGCTGACGTCCCGGTCCCCGCGGGCGGCGTCGCGCCGGCCGGGTGTTCCGCCGCCCCCGTCGCCGGCAGGGACTCGGGCTCCGGCTCGGGCTCTGGGGGCGTGCGCAGTTCGGCGGCCTCCCCGTCCGAGGCTGCGACGGGCTGCTGTGGCTCGACTTCCGCTTCCGGTTCTGCGGGCGGCGTGGCGCGCGCGGCGTAGACCTCACGCGCGTGCTCGTTGCGCCAGGTTATCCGGCGCTCCTGGGCGGCGTAGAGGTCGCCCATCACCTGGTAGGCGTCGGCGGGCCGGAACGCGCCCCGGGTGCGAGTGAGCGAGACGAACGCGACCGGCACCAGGCCCCAGGTGTCGGCGTCGGGGGCCGGGCGCGGCTTGCTGATCCGCCAGTCGTCGCGCGGGTCCGACCGCCACTTCCAGTTCGTCCAGTCCTGGCCTGGCTGTACCGGGTGCTGGAATCGGCGGATGCCGTAGGGGACGAGGACCGCCTTCCCGTCGAGCCAGTACACGTGGCCGCCGGCCTCGTTGATGGCCTTCTGCCGCTCGTTGGGCGCCACCTGCTCGTGCAGTGCCTTCTGCCCCCGCAGCCACACGGGGTGCGGGGCAAGCTGCTGGAACTGGGCGAGGTCGCGTTTGAGGAACCACACATGCGCGGCCCCCGCGTGCTCATCCCGCACCGCGCGGATCCTGCGCCGGATCGCCTCCGGGCCCGGCAGCGCCGACGGCGCCTCGATCACCACCGTCGTGGTCCCGCACTGGGCCAGGACGGCCGGCGGCAGGCCGGATGGGTGCTCAGGGTCCTCTCCTGGGGAGGCGGTGACGCAGTGCGTGACACCGGGAAGCGCGCGTATCTGCTCCCGCAGCTGGATGACGACTTCGTCGGCGGCGTCCAGGAGCGCCTCCTGCTCCGGTCTGCTGCAGCCGTCGTTGCTGCGGTGTGCGAAGTGCGGCTGGACCTTCGCGCTCGGGCGCGCCCCCTTGAGGATCAGTCGCTCGCCGCAGGCGCGGCACCGATAGCGTCCGCCGGCCATGCCGGGCGGCAGGCCCTCGACGCCGTCGTCGACCCATACGGTGGTTCTTCTCTCGGTATCCCAGGCACTCCTACCCATGCGGCTGATCATGTACGGCGTGGGCCGGCGCGCGCCAGAGTGCTGTCCGCCCGGCGGGCGCCACCACATCCCCGGCGCCACAGGGCGGGAGATGAACTGCCGTGGCGTCCCGCCCGGCGGGCTCGTGCCAGTCGCAGCGCCGCCGATGGCCTCCAGGCTCGGCGCCGCGGTCGGACCGGCCGGACTAGGCCGGATCGCTGGCGCGTTGCGCTGAAAAGGGGATGTGGATCGGGCGAGTGCCGAGGCCGCGGCGCGGGCGGAAGAGTGTGTCCAGCAGGTCCGCTGTCTTCAGCCCGTGGCAGGCCGGCCCGGAGACTGCAGCGGCGTGCTCGAGGTTCTTGACCAGCTCCCACATCTCGTCTTGCACGACGAGCGTGTTGGCAACGGCAGGCGACTGTTCCACGTCGATTCCTTCGGAGGGACGGCAAGGGCCCGGGCACGGCGGCCTGCAAAGGCTGGCGACGCGAAAGCCGGGCCCTGGGAGATCGTCCTGTCAGGGTAGTTCGTCAGTGTCACCAGGTCCGGCGCTGCCGGGACCGTCCTCGACCAGCGACTTCGGCCCCGGCACGGGAGCGCGGGTCTGCTGCTCACCGTTCCGTCGGCCCGCCTGCGAGAGGGCGGTGGTAAGGCCGACACGAAACGGCCCCGGCCGTCATGCACGGGGGGACGCGACGGCCGGGGCTCGTTCATTCCAGCTTAATGATCACAAGACGCGTAGGAGGGTATTTCAGTCGGATTGGCGCATTTTCTCTGAGGGTTGATCGGTTCGGCCGATTCAAGTCCGTGCTGCTCTCCTGCCGTCCGGAGCCTGCCCGCTCCGCGCTGTTCAGCAGCGTCGCGGGCGGGATCCCAGGACATCCAGGATGAATGCCGGCCGTGCGCGTGCGTCACGGGTCCCGAACGCCTCGGGCTCGGCGGTCGGCATCCTGCTCTCGATGGCCGGAACGCGCCGGGTCAGGGCTGACCGCACGGCTACGCCCCTTGGGTGCCGGTGGCTGCGGGGTGGTGGAGGTAGACGGACAGCGACCGCTCCAGGTCCAAGACCACATCCGTTGCGTCTCCGGTCACCGGCGGGTCCTGCACATAGCCGTGGGGCGGGCGCCAGTTCCGGCCGGGCTCTTCCAGACCCGGCAGCGGCTCACCCACGGGTGCTCCTCCCCACAGGTGCGCGACCTCGGCGGCGACGTCCTCCGGCAGTGCCATGACCGGGCAGGCCAGATCACTCAGGCAGCTGCCGAGAGATTCGTCCGGTGCTGCTTCGAGAAAGGTGAACCAGCCGCTCGTGTCCATCCACCCCACCACCCAGCGCAGCGGCCGGTCCTCGCCCGGTTCGCGGTCCTCGTCGCCCTCGCCCAGGGTGATGTAGATGCGGCGGTCCTCATCGACGTGCACGTCCCAGTCGGCGATCCGGCCGCCGCGACCCCGGATGGCGGCGACGACGGCCAGGGCGTAGGCATCGGCGGTCTGGTGGAAGGGAACCGTGCCCCACAGCTCCGTGGCCTGGTCCTCGAGCATGCCCCGCTCGCTGCGGGTGAGCTGCAGCTGACCGCCGTCGGGAAAGAGGTCCTGCAAGTCCTGGCCGGCCGCGACGTCCCAGCCCGTCCAGGACAGGCTGTTGCGCAGGCTGTCCGTGTTGTACGCGGTGCGGACGTGGCCGTCGAGCGACATCTCCAGGGCGCCCCGCTCGCCCGGGGTCAGCCGGGCGGTCGCGGTGCGCGGGGTGTGGTGCTGGCGCAGAGCCGATGTGTACTTCGCGCCCTGGCGGGTCGTACGGCGGGCCTTCTTGGCGGCGGTGGACTGCTTCTTCGGCATGACGTACTCCTCGGCGCGACGGCCCCACGCTGCCGTCGGCGCTCGGTACTCACACCAGGCAGAGATCAGCGCGGGCCCCGGGAGACCTTGACCGGCAAAGTCACCGTGCGGCGTGGGGCGCCGGTGACGACGGCGGACGGCAGTACGCGGCTAGCCGTTGGATCATCAACGGTAGCGGGCACCACTGACACCGACCCCGAGCCGGCGATCCGCCGGTACGCCGTATGTGCGGTGTGCGGTGTGCGGTGTGCGGTGTGTGGAGAGGCCCGCAGTGGCTTCGCGCGTGAATCCGTCGCCTTCTTCAACCACCGGGCCGGGCAGCGGATCGGCCCGCCCATACCCGGGTGCCGGCTGTCCGGCCAGGTACGCGCACGAGGCATCAAGCCGCCCCACCATCGCTCCCGCAGGTCCACCCGCCGCCGCCCGGGCGGCCCCGGTCAGAGGCTGCGCAGCACGGCGACGACTTTGCCGAGGATGGCGGCATCGTCTGCCGGCAACGGTGCGTAGGCCGGGTTGTGCGGCACCAGCCAGACGTGGCCGCCCTCGCGGCGTAGGCGTTTGACCGTGGCCTCACCGTCCAGGAGCGCGGCGACGATGTCGCCGTGGTCGGCGGAGTCCTGGCGGCGGACTGTGACGATGTCGCCGTCGCAGATCGCGGCGTCGATCATGCTGTCGCCCCGCACTTTCAGTGCAAACAGCTGGCCCTCGCCGACAAGGCGGCGGGGCAGGGACAGTACGTCCTCGACAGACTCTTCCGCGAGGATCGGTGCGCCTGCGGCGATCTGGCCGACCAAGGGGACGTCGGCCGTCTCGGGGGTGGTGCCGGTGGGCGCCTGGTCGAAGCCGGTGTCACGGTGGGGCCGGACGCGGTAGGCGCGGGGGCGGTGGGGGTCGCGGTAGAGGATGCCCTTGCGCTCCAGAGCCATGAGCTGGTGCGCGACGGATGAGGTGCTCTTGAGGTGGACCGCCGCGCCGATCTCGCGCATTGACGGGGGATACCCCTGGCGGGCGACGGTGCGCTCGATGAAGGTGACGATGTCCGCCTGTCGGGTCGTGAGTCCGTCGGGGCCGGTGACGATTCCGGGCGGGCGTCCGGCCCGGCCCGCTGATTCGGTGACGTGCATGGTGCTTCCCCCCTGGCGGGATCTTGCTTGACGTGGACCGTAACCCCGAAACCACAGCAAAGGGAACACCAATTCGATGAACGCTCTCCGGCGCTGGTCAGGAGGCGGCTCGGTAGGCGGCGGGGCCGATGACGCCGGCGCCGAACTTGTCACGGACCCGGTCGACGGCGGCTTCGGCCACCAGACGCGCCTCGCGGGCGTGGTCCAGCGTGATCTGCCGGGCCACGGTGCCGGCGTTGCACAGCTCCTCTGCCCGAAGGGACAGTGCGGTCAGGCGTCCTCGCTGCAGACCTGCGGCGTCCATGAGCCGGTAGGCGGCAGCGCGCAGATCGTCCTCGTGCGCGGAGGGCTCGGGCAGGCGGTGGGTCTTGCTCCAGCGGCCGGTCCCGGCGAAGGACAGTGTCAGCGTCAGCGCCTGGGGTGATTGCCTGCGGCGACGCAGCGTCCGTCCGAGCTGCACGACCAGGCGGAGCAGGGCGGAGCGCACGTCGGGGCCGTCCAGCGCGTGCCGGGCAAAAGAGCAGCTGACGCTCACGGAGGCGGGCAGGGAGCGCGGGACGACCGGACGGGGGTCGGCGCCGCGCGCCCGGTCGCGGGCCAGGCGGCCGGCGCGCCCGCCGAGCAGCCGCTGGACGGTCTGGGCGGGGACGGCAGCGAGCAGACCTGCGGTGTGGATGCCGTAGTGGTGGAGCACGCCCGCCTGCCGGGGGCCGACGCCGTGCAGGGCTTCCACCGGCAGCCCGGCGAGCCACTCCGCAGCCCGGTCGGGGGCCACGACCAGCACCCCTCCAGGCTCGGGGACCTGAGCAGATGCGGTCGCGGCCACGCTGATCGTAGGACCGATGCCGATGCGAAGGTCGGCGCCACAGCGGGTCAGCGTTCGCACACGCAGCATCTGGCCCAGTCGGTCCACGTCCGCGCCGACGCCGTGGTAGCGCAGGGCGCCCTTCAGCTCGGCGAGGGCCGCGGTGGGCGGCAGAGCCTGCACGACGGGGGACAGCTCGGCCAGCTGCTCGAGGACGAGGCGGTACAGCTCCTCCGGGAGACGGTCCGGGCAGCGCACGTGCATCACGGTGGGGACCCGCCGCGCAGGTGCCTGGTCGATCGTCACGTCGTCGCCTCCTCTCTCCTCAAGGATATCGAACACATGACCGAATGACTGTGTGAGGATCTCACCACCGGACGAATCGTCCCGTTGCGTGCTGCTCCGCTTCGCCCGTCGGGTCGTGGTGTAGAGACTGCGACGTACCTCGCCCCACCCGCCCCGCTCCGGCCGGCGGGCCCATGCCTCCTGCGGCGCGGCGGGCGGTTACGCGATCGCGGTCCCCACCACTGAGTTCGCTGCCAGCAGCGCATTGAGCAGGGCCACGGTCTCGGGCGAGCTGTCGAGCCCGGTTTCGGTCGAGATCCGGTTGAGCTGATGGGCGGTGCGCTCGAGGCCGGCCCGGTCGCCGGTCTCGCTGTAGATCTGGAACAGGTCGCGGTAGAGAAGTTCGGCCTGGATGTCGCAGGTCAGTCCGATGGAGACTGCGCTGGCCGCGGCGCGGAAGTCACGGGCGGACATGCGGCGCATTGCCAGCTCGTGGGCGACGTCGACGCTGGCGGAGATCATTTCCTGGATGTTGTGCTCGGCCCAGGCGTAGCGGCTCTGGTCTATGCCGGAGAACGGCCGGCCCCGTACGAGGGCCAGGGCATGGGCGAGTGCGGTGTCGGCGTCCTCGCCGTGGTGGTGCATGCCCTTGGCGTACAAGTCCTGGAACTGGTGCCAGTCGGCGGTGACGTCGGCGTTGAAGCTGTAGACCCCGTCGGTCACCGGCAGCAGGTAGGTGCTGTCGGGGGCGTCGGCGGGCAGGCGCGGGTCACGCCCGAGCCAGGTCCGCAGCTTGCTGATGGAGGTGTTGCGGGTCTTGGCGTTCACCCGCTGGCCGGGCCAGATGGCCTCGTCGAGTTCGTGGCGGTTGCGTCCGGGGTGCAGCACGAGCCACGCCGCGATCTCGGTGAGGCTGTTACGGCGGTAGGACTCGACACGACCCAGCGCACCGACCACGTCGACCGTGCCCAGGACCCGGATCTGTGGTGCTGCCGGCGGGTCAGGCGGGGTGTTCAGCGCCGCGAGGATGTGGGAGGTGACGGCGGTGACCCGGGCCAGGGGCGGCCTGGGCGCCTGCACGGCTGCAGCTTCGGGGGACGGGTGCTGCTGGTGTGCCTCGTCGGCCGGCGCGCCTTCAGGGCGGGCCGCGCCGTCGCTGGTCTCGTCTAGCTCGTCCGCCATGTCCGTGCTGGAGGCGGTGGTCTGCTCGTCGAGGACTTCCGCGATCACCTCGTCGAAGTCGAGAGGGGCTTCGCTGTCCGGGGCAGAGGGCGTCACCTGCTCGTTCAGGTCCTCCGACGTAGGGACAGCAGCGCTGCTGACGGCGGGATTCAGGGCGCTGTCCTCGTCCGTCCGCCAGATGTCCTCGGAGCCCTCGTCTTCCCCACGGTCCTCGGGGGCGGGGGGTTCCCACTTGGGCTCGAAGTCGTCGTACGCCGATTCCTCTTCCGGGTACGTGGCCGCATCCGGTGCGAGGGCGCTGTCGCCGGAGGCCTCGGGCGACAGGCCTCCATCGCCTGCCGTCTCCGCCTCGCCGGGTGCGGCCGGCGCTTCTGCGGCCGGGGCGAGGGCGCTGAAGTCGGGCAGTGCTGTGGCGAAGTCGCCTGCGGTGGTGGAGGAGACGTGGACCGGCACCTCGCGGGACGGCCGGCCGGCGGCCTGCATCTCGCCGGCCGCCCCGGTCGCGGCGGTGCTGTCCTCGGCGGCCTTGGTCCATGCCGGGGCAGGGACGTCGTCGGTGCGGTTGGCCGTCCCCAGCAGATCCAGGAGGGGGCCGTAGGCGTGGGGCTCCAGGCGCTGCAGGGTGACGGTCAGGTCGAGGCCGGGCAGCTGGACTGCGGCGCCGGGGGCGGCGGGAACCAGCCAGGCGCCGGGCAGCTGGAGGGCTTCCTCGGCGGAGGTGATCACCGCCAGGGCGGTGCGGGGGCGTGAGGAGAGCAGGTCGGACAGGGTCTCGGCGTGTTGCCCGCTGGGGGCGGTCGGGCACATGAGGACCCGGGGGATCCAGGTGTCGCCGCCGTCGGCGGACAGGCGGGCGTCCAGCAGGCTGTCCGCGCCGGCGGCGTCCAGGGCGCCTCGCTGGAGGGCGTCGTGTGCGCGCAGTTCGTCCAGCGCGGCGGCGAGCTGAGCGTGGTGCTGGATGCGGGCGGGGAAGACGGCCTCGAGTTCGGCCCCGAGCCCGGACAGCAGCAGGGCCGTGTCGTCGGTGAGCGCGGAGGAGGCGAGTTCGACCGCCATCCCGAGCATGACCGAGGTCACGTCGTCGGTGCTGCCGTGGAGTTGGAGCAGGCCGATGGTTTCGAGGTTGACCAGGACGGGG
This sequence comes from Streptomyces zinciresistens K42, assembly GCF_000225525.1. Taxonomy (GTDB): domain Bacteria; phylum Actinomycetota; class Actinomycetes; order Streptomycetales; family Streptomycetaceae; genus Streptomyces; species Streptomyces zinciresistens. Next base: position 236,562 of record NZ_AGBF01000001.1, read on the forward strand.
TCGCCGGCGGGGGTTTCGCCGATGCTGACCAGGGCCGGGTAGGGGGCGGTGATGTCGCGGCCCTCGTCGGGGCCGAGCAGGGAGGTGCCGCGGGCAGGGCACCACCACACGGCGGGGTCGGACTCGCTCTCGGTGAAGGGAGCGATCGCCGGGGCGGGCGCGGACAGGTGCAGTTCGAGGCCGCGCGCATCGAGGCGGGCGGCCTCGATCTCGGGCAGGGGCCGCCCGCTGCGGGCGCAGTTGGCGGCCAGGGTGCGCAGGGCCTGGTGGAGGAGGTCGAGGCCGTCGGCGGAGGAGTTGGCGCGCATCTCCTGCTCAAGTTCGGCGCTGGGGGTGTTCGCTTCGGGCATGGGGATACGCCGCTTGTGGCGCCGGCGGCGCTGCTGGTGGGCGCGGCGTGCGCCGAGCACGGCCAGGACGGTGGCGGCGAACAGGCTGGTGACGGCGGCTGCCGTGACGGCGACGCTCGGTCCGGCCTCCTCGCCCGCGGGCTCGGCGTCCGGGGTGTGGTCGTCGGCGGGAGCCGGCGAGGCCTGCTCGGGCGCGGTCTGCTCGGGGGCGGGGGTGGAGGGCATGGTGTCCCGGTTGGTGTCGGAGCCGGCCGCGTCGCGGTCGGGGGCGGCGGGCTGCTCGGGCGGGGCCGTGTCGGACGGGTCCTTCGCGCTGTCGTCCTGCTCGGCGGGGGAGTCGTGGTCGCCGTCTTCGTGTTCCTCGGCGGGCTTGTCCGGGGCGGGGGAGCCGGTGTGGGGCAGGGCCAGCTGCCATCCGGGGTGGATGTCGTCCGGGTCGGTGAAGGTGCGGCCGTCGACCTGCTTCTTGCCCTGGTTGAGTTGGGCGATGTCCATGTAGTCCGCGGCGTCGCCGAGTTCGTCCTCGGCGATCTGGGAGAGGGTCTCGCCGGAACGTACGGTGTGCTCGCGGTGCCCGGCGTCCTCGGTGTGCTGCGCGTCCTGGGGCTGCGTGTGCTTCCAGTCCTTGGGCATGAGCAGCTTCCAGCCCGGCTGCAGGACACCGCGGGCGGAGAAGGTCGTGCCGTCAACCATGGTGCGCCCGTCGTTGGCCTGTGCGATCTCCGTCCAGCGGTTGGCGTCACCGAGTTCCTGCAGCGCGATCTTCGTAAGGCTGTCGCGGGGCTGGACGGTGTAGCTCGACGCGGACGCGGACGCGGCGGACTGCTGGGCGCTGGCGGGCGCGCTCTGCGGCGCTGTGGCGGTCACCGACGGAGCGTGTGCAGGGGCGTGGGACGGGGCGGCCATGGCGGCCTGGGCCGGCAGCAGGAGCAGGACGCCGCCGACCAGGGTGGCGGCCAGCCGCTGAACGCCCAGTGTCGGCATGGACAGGCTCGGCCGGCCGCGCAGCTGCGCGGGGATCTCCAGCAGGGTGCACACGGCGAAGACGGCCCAGCCGGCCCACCCGCCGGCCATCACCACGGCGAAGAACGGCGCACCGAGGTTGCGGGACGTCATCAGGGCGGTGATCTCGTCCAGGGAGACCCCGTGCGGGAGCAGCACGCCGGTGAGGAACCACAGCAGGGCGGGCAGCCCGGCCAGCAGGGCGAGCAGGGCCAGGAGGCTGGCCAGGCCGCGCGCGAGGTTCGCGGCGAGGCTGCCGGAGCGGCGGGGTGTCATGGCAGGTCTCACTCCTCAGGGGCGCCGACGCCGTGGAGCAGCTCGGCCGAGGCGTGGCCTTCGACGTCCAGCGAGGGCTGGCCGAGGATCTGCAGGAAAACGGTGGGGCGTTGGGTGGTGACGTCGACGGTGATGGTGGTGCCGTTGCCGGCGACGGTGACGGTGCCGTCCACGCCGGCGGCGGACAGGTAGCGGCGGGCCTCGGCTGCGGCCTTGCCCGGGTCGAGGACGACGGCGTCGCCGGGAACGGCCTGGCTCTCGTCGATGGCCTGCGCGCCGGCCCGGGCGGCTTCGGCGGCGAGCGCGTCGGCGTGCTCGATGTCGCGCAGTTTGCCGCCCAGGTCGTAGGTGATCCCGAGCATGATCAGCAGGGGGATCACCATGAGGATCCACCACAGCGACAGGGAGCCGTCATCGGCGCGCAGCCGGGCGCGGAGCGGGTGAAGGCGCATCGGGAGTCTCATCGCTGGCGGTACCTGTCGATCACGGAGGTGAAGGACGACTCGACGGTCTTGGAGCCGAATCCGCTGCCGAGGTCGGCGAGTTGGACGGTGCACCGCACGCGTGCGGTGACCGCTCCGTACGCGCCGAGCGGGGCGGAGAAGCCGGAGGTGTCCACGGTCACGGACGTGCTCGAGCAGTGGAGCTTGCGTTCGGCGAACGCCGCCTGGGCCGCGGCCACGGCGCGTGGGTGGGCCTGGCCGGCGGTGCGTGCGAGGGAGGCCTCGCGGGCGGCGTCGGCGGCCGCGGCGTCGACCGCGTTGTCCGCGGTGATGATGCGCCCGGCGGTCATGGCCAGGGCGAAGAACACAAGCACGGCCGGGACCCAGAGAACGAACTCGAGCGCGATACGGCCCGAGTCGTCGGCCAGGTCCCGGCGCCACGGCGCCATCACGGGTTGGACCACCTCTCCACCGGGCCCGCCGCGTGCTCGGTCACGGTGATGTTCAGACCGAGCACGGACTGGGCCTTGCCGGTCACGGTGAATTCGATGCGGTCGGCGCTGCTGCGCGCGCTCACGCTGGGGGTGAGGAGGGTGTCTCCGACGCGGTCGAAGACCGCGTCGGCCCGCCTGACGCCCTCGCCGGGGGTGCTGCCGTAGCCGCGGGCGCCGGCCACCGCCTCGCGGGCGGCGGTGGTCGCTGCGGTCTTGGCGTAGTAGATGTTGCAGGCGTCCACCACGAGGAACAGCAGCATCAGGACCGCGGGAAAGCAGATGAGCATCTCCAGCGATGCGTCACCGTCGTCCTGACGCAGCCGTCTCGCCTGGCGGCGGAGCCATCTGGGGCACCGGATCACAGGTCACAGACCCGTCATGCCGTCGAGCTTGCCCTGGCCGAGGATCTTGAACGCGGCGATGGCGGCGCCGGCGAAGACGACCACGGCGACGATCCACATGATCATCGAGACGTCGTTGTTGCCGCGGTCGTCTTCCTCGCGCAGCTCGTCCAGGTGCCGGCCGAGTCGCTCGGCGAGGTGGAGCACGGCGGCGTGGGCGTGGACTGCTATCCGCAGGTTCAGGTTTCCGGTCATGATGCTGCCTTCCTTGCGTGGATCAGATGGCGAAGATGCGGGCGAAGGCCGGGAATCCGAAGAACACCAGCAGCACCATGGACAGCAAGCTGACGGGCACTACGAGACTCTCGGATGCGGCGTTGGCGCGCGCCTGGTCGTCGGCGGCTTGCTCGGCAGCCAGGCTCTCGGCACGGCTGCGCAGGGTGGCGTAGATGGCGGCGCCATCGGTGCCGGCGCTGGAGACGATGTCGGCGATGTCGTCGGCGGCCGGCAGGTCGAGCTCGTCGGCGATCTGACGCATCGCCTCCCAGGCGGGTGCACGGTCGAGGCGCGCGCGCAGCAAGGCGGCCTGGATGCGCTGGAAAACCCAGCCGCTGCCGACCTCCGCGGGCCGCTCCAGGGTGTCCTGCGCACCGGCGCTGGAGATCCGTTCCATCGCGGCGAGTTCGGCGTACGCCATGATCGCCTGGGTGGCCTCGGCGCGGGCGCGCGCGGCGCGCCGGGCGAGCTGCCGGTCGGGCAGGAACCACATCGCCGCGCCGGTCAGCAGCCCGACCAGGCCGGACAGGGCGATGGGGAACTGGATGCCGGCCATCGCGACGATCAGGGTGAACAGGGACGGCAGCAGCAGGCCCACGGTGAAGTGGAGCAGCTTCGCGCCGAACAGTTCACCGACTGATTCGCCCACCAGGTTCAGGTTCTTGACCGGGATGGTGATGCCGGGCCAGTGGCGTACGCGCTCGGCCACCGCCTCGCCCGTGCGGGTGAGGAAGGGCGCCTCGTCCTGGTCGCTCTTGCGGGAGCGGGGGGCCGGGGTGCCGTGCAGGCGTTCCAGGGCGGGGCCGAGAGCGGGCCCGGACGGGAAGAGCTCGCGCACGAGCAGGAACAGGCCGGCGCCCATACCGGCACCGATGAGCAATGACAGGGCGAGCGGGGTCACTTGGCTCCCTCCGGCTGCACGGCCGGCGCAGCCGCGGCCGTGGGTGTGGCGGGGACGGCGCTGCCCATGAAGCCCGGCAGGGTGACCGTGGCTCCGAGCCGGTTCATCCACCAGAACAGGGCGATGACGGCGGCGACCAGCAGCAGCATGACGATCATCCCCAGGGGGGTTCCGTAGGGGGCGACCTGCTCCTTGTTGAAGGAGGAGGCGATGACGACCACGACGGTGATGGCGCAGATCCAGCGGACCGTGGTGCGGTGCTTGGCCCGGTGGGCCTCGGTGTCACGGCGGCGGCGGACGATGTCCTTGGTCCGGGCCGCCATGTCGGACAGGACATCGGCCAGGCCCGGGCCGCGGTCGCGGATGCGCAGCAGCAGGGCCGCGGCGACCAGGTCGGCCCGCGGGTCGCCCAGGGCCCGGGCGAACGCGGTCAGGGCCTCGCGCGGCTCCATGCGCGAGTGCAGCCGCACGGCAAGGTCGGCGACCTCCCGCTCGATCGCCTTGGGCGCGGTGCGTACCGAGGTGGCGATCGCGTCCTCGATGCCGGTCCCGGTCATGACCAGGTCGGACAGGCGCTGGGTCCACTGGGCGAGCGCTTCGAGGCGCTCGATCTGCTCGGTCGCGGTCCGGTTGGGGTTCAGCAGCCACGGCAGGAAGAACACCGCCAGAGCCGTGAGCAGCGCCGAGGGCAGCCAGCCGGTGACCGTCCAGGTGAGCATGGCTCCACCGGCGGCGCCGGCGAGCTGCAGGCGCAGGACGCGGCGGGCACGGGGCGGACGGGCGGTGCGGACCTTCACCGGGCGGGCGGCAGCCGGGGCGCGGGTGCCGCGCACCCCGGCGACGATCAGCAGCAGGCCGGCCACCGCACCGGCGGCGGCGAATCCGGCAATCAGCATCCCCATCTCAGGCCACCTTGCCGTTCGGGCGGGCCGTCCAGGCCCCGATGTTCTGGTACGTGGACAGCCACTCCGGGTGGAATCCCGCCTGGAGCAGGTCGTCGAGGCAGGCGGGCTGGATGCCGGTGGGCACCGCGCGCCCGTCGGGGCCGGGGCTGTAGATCCGGTTGAAGGACGGAGCCCCGGTCAGTTCGCTGAACTCGCCGGTGACTTCCAGCACCTGGTGGACGAAACGTTCCTTCGTGCCGCCGTGCTCGGTGCGGTCGTCCATGTGGATGTGCACGACGAAGTCCAGTGCCATGGCGGCGGTGAGGTAGGCGAGTTCCTGCGTCATGCCGCCGCCGTGTTGGATGCACAGCTGGGCGATCCGGGCGAAGACCGCGTCGGCCCGCTTGACGTGGATGGTGCACATCGAGCCGCCCTCGCCGGCGCTCATGGCCTGCAGCATGGGCACGATCTCCCTCGAGCGGACCTCCCCGACGATCATGCGGCGCAGCATCATGCGCAGCGACGGCGCGATCAGGTCGGCCAGCTCGATCTCACCGGCGTCCCGCCCGTCGACCCGTTCCCCGTTGCCCTCGCGGGCCTCCATCGGCACGACCTGCTGAAGGTGGCCGATCTCGTGCAGGAACAGCTCGTACTCGGTCTCCAGGGTGCCGACCCGCTCCTGGGGGTCGATCTCGCGGGCGAGCGCGATGAGCATGGTCGTCTTGCCGACGCCCTGCGTCCCGCTGATCATGATGTTCTTGCGGGCGGCCATCGCGGCCTTGAGGAAGTGCATCAGGCTCGCGTCGATGGTGCCGAGTTCCACCAGCTTCTCCAGGCTGGCGTCGCGCACCCGCTGCTTGCGGATGACGACGTAGGGCCGCGGCGTGACCTCGGTCAGCGCCTGCAGACGCGAGGTGTCCGACAGGCGCAGGGCCAGCGTGGGGGAGGCCTTGGACAGGCTGCGCTCACCGGCTCCGTGGCGCCGGGCGAGCATCTGCAGCAGCTCGACGAGCTCCTCGTCGGACTCGGCGATCGGAGCGACCTTGCGGTTGGGCTGGTTCGCGTAGTCCACCCACACGTCGTCGCAGCCGTTGATCAGGATGTTCTCCACCGCGTCGTCGTCCAGGTAGGGCTGGAGCCGGCCGTGGGCGAACTGCAGGTCGAAGACGGCCTGGGCCAGGCTCGTCTCGTCCGCGGACGTCGGCGAGATCTGCCGGGCCGCGGAGAAGTCGGCGGCCCAGCGCGCCACGAGGTCCTGGATGATCTCCCAGCCGCGCTGCTCGGCCTCCTCGGCCGACATCTCCGTGCCGGCCGACTCCTTGTACGTCTGGTACTCCGGCGCGATTCGCGCGCTGAGCTCGTCCCGCAGGGACCGCACCGTGGCCCAGTCCCACAGCGCCGCGCGGCCGGCGGCCGTGGGCGCGCCGGGCAGCGCCGCCGGGGTGCGCTCGGCCGGCGCGGCCGTTCCGCCGTCCGCTGCGACGGGAACATCGGCCGGTGTGCCGGAAGGCGAGACGGACGCAAACTGGCTCGGCCCGGGGGAGGTGGCCCCCGGGAACAGCGGCCTACCGCGCTGTGTCATGAGCGGCTCCCTTCGTCAGGCGGCGCAGGACGGTGGACGGGCGCAGTTCGGCCGGGGCGTGCAGCCGCAGGTGTTCCTGCACGGCCAGGGCCTGGAGAGTGCGGGCCATCTCCGCGCCCTTGCGCATCAGCGGCGCGCCGGCGAAACCGCGGCCGCCGTCGCCGCCGTGGGTCAGGACACGGGCGGCCTTCTCGTCGAACGGCAGCTCCGCGAAGATCGGCAACTGGAGCTGCTCGGCGACATCGCGTGCCCGGTAGGGGCCTTCGCCGATCACGACGAGGCCGATGCGGCTGCTGTCGCGTCCGTGCAACTGCAGCGCCGCGCGCAGGGCCTCGACCCTGGGCTTGGCCGCGTGGACGGCGCGCAGCGTGGTGCGGACCACGATGGCGGTGAGGTCGGCGCTGCGGGCCAGGGCGCTGGCGGCGCCCGCGGCGCCGGAGCGGCCGAGGTCGACGAGGATGTCGTAGCCGCTCTCGCGCTGCTCCAGGTCGCGGAACAGCTGGGCAAGGCGGGGCCAGGTCTGGTGCAGGCCCGCGGCCTGGGCCGGGCTGGCCAGTCCGGGCAGCAGCAGCCGGTTGGCCTCCGCCTCCGGCTCGGACAGGTTCAGCAGCTGCTGCCAGAACACCTCCTCCAGGTGGCCGCGGCGGTCAGCGATCTGCAGGTGGTGCAGGCCGTGGTCGCCGAAGACGCGGGACTCGAGGTAGCCGGCCGCCACCGACCCGCCGTCCGGGTCGCATTCGGCCAGCACGACCCGCCGTCCGCCCGGCAGCGGCCAAGTCAGCAGAGCGGTGAGGGCGGTTGTGGTGGTGCCGGGACCACCGCTGGCGCCGCAGAACGCGATGACGGCCATCTCAGCCCTCCGCCGGGACGATCGACAAGGTGACCTCTCCGGCCGCGGCCCAGATGGCCAGCCGGGTGCCGTCGAGCTGGGTGACGGCGAGGTCGACCACACGGGCGCCGGAGTTGTCCGGGCGGCCCACCTCGATCACCGTGGCCTGCATCGACTGCCCGGTCTCCTTGTCCTCATCGGTTGCTCCGGTCGCCGAGTCCTTCGGCGTATGGATCACCTTGACCTTCTGGCCCGGGCTCAGCCGGGTCGCCAGAAGCCGCGAGGGGGTGAGCGAGACACCGACCAGCTGCTCCCCGGCCTTGACGAGGGGTTCGTCCGTCACCGACGAGCGGGTCAGCAGGCTGCCGCGGGCCAGGCCCACCGTGGTGCGCTTGCCGATCAGCTTGTTCAGGTCGCGGGCCGGAACAGGGGTGAGCGCCGGATCGGTGGCGATCTGTGCTTCGACGAGGTCTTCGGCCTTCAGCTCGGCGCCCATGGGCACGTCCCGGGCGACGGCGACGACCGGCTCGCGGTGGCTGGTCTCCGTGTACAGCCAGCCGCCGGCGGCACCGGATATGCAGATCACGGCCACGCCGAGCGCGATCCAGCTGGAACGGCGCCGGCGAACGACGGGCTGGCGCACCAGCGACTGCGGAGCCGGCGCCGGGGGCGCAGTGTCGGGTGCTGACGGCTTGGCGGTGGTGCTCATGAACGGCTTCCTTCGCGGTGCGGGAGCATCAGGGCTTGGCGACGGCCTGGGCCTCGCCGATGGTGATCTGGGCGGGCTCGGCCTCCCGCGTCGTGGTGATGTCGCCTTCCTGGCCACCGCCCACCCAGTGGACGACCCAGGTCGTGGTCGCCTTGACGGTGAAGGCGTTGTCCGGCTGAGAAGCGGATGTCTTGGTGTAGAGGTAGCCGCAGTCGGGGCTGGGCCGTCCGCCGAACCGCTTCTCGTATGGTGTGCCTGCGGTGGTGCATACCTCGGTGCCGCCGTCCCCCATCACGTATTCGATCTTCTTCACGGTCGCGGTCGCGGTGACGGTGATGCCGGGCGCGGAGGCGCTGTCGGTGATGGGCCCCCAGGTGCGCAGCGTCTTGTTGTTCCAGATCCACACGGGCATGCCGACCAGGCCGGTCTTGCCGGCCCCCGGCGCGGTGCGGATGTCGGCGCCCAGCAGGCGCATCTTCTTGATCGCTTCCTGGGCCAGTTCCTCGGCCGTGGGACCGCCTCCGAACCCGGGCGGCGGGTTCAGGGACCAGGTGCTGCCACCCATGAGCTCCCGACCCGCGCCGGGGCAGGTCACGTTGTAGACCTTGCCCTTGGCGCGCTCGGCGTCGCTGTCGGGTGCCGCGGTACCCCATTCCCAGTCGGCAGCGTCCTTCGCCGGCTGTGGCTCGAGGATCTCCCAGTAGCACTGACCGACCGGGTTGAACCAGCCCATGTCCTCGTCGTAGCAGGGCACTTCACCGATGTCGTCCCACTCGATGTAGCACTTGGCGGACCCGCCGCCGCCCCCGCTCGGCTTGCCGCCCGGTTTCGGCTTGTCCGGCTTGTCCTGGCCGCCGCCCCCGCCCGCGTTGATGTCGCAGTCGGGGACGAGCTCGGGGCACGTGACGCCGCCGCTGGGCTTGTCCCCGTCCTCAGCGAAGGCCGGAGCGGCGAACAGGCCGAGGTGGAGGGGGACGGCCGCGGCGGCGGCCGCGAGGAGCACCCCGCGGCCGCGCAGGTTCAGCATGTCGACCCCTTGTCGATCGTGGAGTCGGTGATCATCCACCTGCCGCTGCCGTACTGGGCCTTGGACGTCTGCACCTTGCGCCGGCTGGTGCTGTCGAGCTCGGACTTCTTGCCCGTCTTGCGGTTCTCGGGCACGAAGTTCGTGCTGTCGACGCAGTCGACGATCACCGCGCTCTTCGACGAGCCGCCGAGGCTGAGCGTGACCTTCGGGTCGTCCTTCAGCTTCGGCTCGCCCTTCACCACCAGGTCGTTGTTCTGGTAGTAGAAGGCCGCGGCGCGCACCTTCGCCAAGGCCTTGTCGGCGGCGTACTTCTCCAGCTGCGAGCCCTTGAACGACCCGCTGGCGTAGATCTTGACCTGTTCGGCCCACATGCCGCGGTAGGCCGCCAGCACCTGCTCCCGGGCCTGCTGCTCCGGATCAGCGGAAGGAGACGTGCTGGTGACGGGTGCAGCGGACGTCTTCTTGGCGGCCGGGGAGTCGGAGTCGGTGCCGCAGCCGGCCAGGAGCACAGCGGCGCCCAGACCCAACGCGGCCGCCGTGCGGATCTTCGCGGCCTTCGTGACGTCGGCCTTGGACAGTGCCATTGACATATCCCCCTCAATCGTGGTCGTGGAAGTACACCGTCCGGCCCCCGGAGAGGCCCGGGTCAGCCGGCGGGGCCCATGCGAACTAAGGAGCGTACGCGGCCAACCTGCGCCCCGGCATGGTCATTTCTCTCGCCGCTCGTGTTCCGCAGCGCTTGGGCCGCGCAGGCGCCCTCAGGGCGCGGCGCCGGGTGTGGAGAGCCGAGCGGGCCACCACGTCGAAGGGTCTGCCGAGGAGCTCGGCCAGCTCGCGCAGGAGCGCCGGCTCCGGTATGAGGACGCCCCGTTCGATCCTTGACCAGCGGGCCTGCGGCAGACCGAGCGACCTCGCAAGGTCGCGCTGCCGGACGCCGCCCTCCACTCTCAGCCGGGCCAGATCCTCGGTCTCGACCGGCACCAGCAGTGACCGAATCTCCACACCGAGCGCCCTGGCCAACGCAACGAGCGTGCTCAACTGCGGCACGCGCGCTCCGACTTCGTACAGGCTGACATGGGCAGCGCTCAGGCACGGCTCGTACTGTGACGCGGACCGGGCCAACTCCTCCCGCGACAGATTCACGCCTGTGCGTTCGCTCAGCAGCGCGGCCGGAGCAAAGTCGGTCACTCCGCGACCGGCCACCGTCACGTCCTTCCCGCACGAACACGGTCCGGCGAGTCCGCGCGCTCCCCATCGCCGCGGCCGACATCGACGCAATTGAGCGCATCTGACACCCCCTCCGCCCGCAACAGCACAGCCTTCGACAACCACCGCTCCGCCGTGAATCTGAGCGGTGATCAACCCGAATCTGACACCGAACCCCAAGCCCGTCAAGATCGTTTTGTGATGGTTTGTCCGCTTTGATTGTTCGAGTATTTGCAGGCAAGCAGCATTGCGCGGACGTCACTTCGCAGCCGCCGATGTCTGGTCCTTCCCGCGGCGTGACGCGCTGCGCTTCACCGCGGCACCGGCCGCCGAGGCGCGCCGGTGTGCCGCGTCGACGACGGCGAACGAGGCGAGGAACGCGTAGAGGCACGCGGCGACACCCGCGCAGAAGGCGCCGACTGCGGCGGGCAGAACCAGCAGGCGGCCCCATGGCGCCGGCAGGTAGATCGTCGTCATCAGCGTGCCGACGAGGCTGACGGCGAGCAGCGTGAAGAGCACGGCCCGCCCGATGGCGCGCGCCGTGGTCATCTCGGCGGGTGCCCCTCCAGCGCCGGCCCCACGCCACAGCAGCCGGCGCACACGTGCCGCCTTGCCACGTGCTGCGGAGACAACGACCTCAGAAACTGGCTTCATGGGAATCCCTTGGACGGTGAGTGGGTGCCCGCTCCTACTGGGGGGCTGGGGGCGTGGGCGGGATGATCCGCCCGGGCAGGACGGCACCTATGCGGCGACGGCCTCGGGATGGCCTGCGGGCAGCGTGGGGTACCGGGACTGGACCAGGGCGAGCGCCGCCAGCGTCACGCCGCAGGTGATCCGGCCATCGGCCAGCCAGCGGGGCAGCTCCGCAGGTGCGATCCAGACGGGCTCGCTGACGGACTCCATGGCCTCCGGGCGGGCCGACTGCGTCTCCGTGGTGTCCACCGGCGCGACGAAGACATGGATCGAGGAGGCGATGATGCCGGTGTCGGCATGAATGAGGCCGAGCCGGCGCGGCGCCTCGCAGATCAGGCCTGTCTCCTCGCGCAGCTCGCGAGCGGCGGCCGCAGCGAGTTCCTCGTCGCCCTCGACGCCGCCCCGCGGGAACTCGATAGACGCGGCATGGACGGGGTAGCGATAGGAGGGCACGAGGGCGTACCCAGCCGAGCTGACCGGAACAACGACGACGCCGTCCTGGTTCCATTGCCACCGCAGGTACTGGCCGGCGGTGCCCGACGGTGCGACCACATCGTCGTTGAACAGGGTGCCGAAGCGGTTACGGAAGACAGCGACCTCCCGGACCCGTCGTATGGGCGCCGGAACGTCGACAGGCTGCGCGGACCTGGGCCCGGTCACTGTGGTCACTTTTGCCTCCTTCGGGGATTCCAACGCCTATAGAGGTGTCGGGATCAGACGGCGTGTGACACAGCTGGCGGAACTTTTCCCGCGAGCGGCGGCCGGGGCGCGGCCGCTGGCCGAGTACCTGGACACGGGTGAACCTCGGCGGGAGGCGCCTGCCCACCTCACCCTCGGGGCAGGCGCCTGAGATCTTGTCCGCCGGGTTCAGGCCACCAGTCGGCGCAGCCCGCTCATCACGTCTGCGTCGGCGCCGTCGAGGAGGACGGCGAGCTGTGGGAACAGCAGCAGAGCGACAACTTCGGTGGGGGCGTGGAACCACGCGTCGTCCGGGGGCAGTTGGGTGAGCCGGGGGGCCTGTAGTGTCAGCCGCCCGTGCCGGTCGGCGTACATGGCGGGAGCGGGGGGAAAGTCGACGGAGCCACCGCGGCCGAGGGCCTGCACGAGGCGCCCGCCGCGGCCGCAGCGCACCGCGGTGGCCTTGCCGGCGGCCAACTGCTGCTGCAAGGCCTCGTCGGCGCGACCGTCGGCGGGGGAGGGGGACAGGCGGATCTGCTCGAAGACGGCGGCGTTCACCGATTTGGTGATCTCTGGTGCGCTGTCGAGCACGGTGACGGGCTTGACGGCGATGCGGGCGCCCGCCTTCGTCAGGACGACGTCCTGCTGCAGGGCTTGCCGGAGCACGTCGACGACGTCCGTACGGACCGCGGCCTCGGAGGGTTTCGTGCCCGACGCCTGCGCCCACGTGGCGGAGCCGACGGTGACGGTGACCTGTGCGGATGCCTGGATGCGTTTGCTCTGTCCAGCCGTCCCCCCATCGTGACGGGTTCTCTGGACGGCTTGGTGTTGGCCGGGTGCCGTGGCCGGGGCGGATCCGATCACTTGAGAGCCCCCTCGAACATGAGGCGGTCCCCGCCGCGCTGTTCCGCGTCGACGGTCACGGGGCCCGGGACCGCGCGGGAGGGAACGGAGACGTCGACGGTGCTCGTGGCGGTGCGATGCGGTGCGATGGGCGCGTCGTGGTAGCCGAGGCCGGCCGACGCCGTGTCCGCGGTGGTGAGCTCGGCGCCGACCAGAACCCGCACGGTGACGCCCATCCCGGGTCGGGGGTCGTCACTGTCGTTGCGCACCGACAGCTCGAGGGAGGCCTCGCGGCGTCCGTTGTCGTCCGCGGCGAGCTGCAGCGGGGAGATCCGGACGCCGTCCGGGGACCACTGACCGAGCGAGAGCCTCGCGCCTGCGGCCGCGGTGGCCGCGGGAGGGGACGAAGCGGGGGCGGTGGCGCCCGGAACCTTGCCTTCGAAGAACACCGCGTCGGCCTGGGCCAGGCCGGCCTGCGTCGCCTCGAGCGTGACGGTGGCCCGCTGCCCTGCACTGTGCGGAGGAACGGCTACACCGACGTCGGCGGTAAACGTGGCTCCGGGCTTGACCTTGGCGCCGACGTCCGGCTTGGGGAAGCCGGCAACGCCAGGGCCGGTGAACGGCTTCGTCTCGAGGCCGAGTTCTCCGACGCGGACGGTCACCGAGGTCTCGGGCAGCAGAGCGATATCCGTCCCGGTGTTGGTGAGCGCCACCTTTACGCGGGCCGCGGACCAGCCGGAGGGCACCGAGTCCTTCGCGGGCGGTGTCATCTCCTGCAACGAGCGGACCGTCGCCGTCCACGGTCCGCTCTCGAGCGGCTGGGCGGCACCGAAGGAAGCTATCCCGGCCGGCAGTTCGGCCGAGCCGGCCGTGGCCGGCTGCCGGGACCCGGAAGGAGCAGCGGGTGCCGGGGCGTCGTCCTGGCCGCATCCGGTCAGGACGAGGGCCAAGAGCACCGAGGCGGCGCCGACCAGAGGGGCGGTCTTCATGGGTAAAACTCCGTTGATGTGGGCGAGGCTGAGGCTGCGATAGGGATCATGCCAAAGCACCTGATCGCTCGACAGGCTGTCCGCCCTGCATCAGGTCCACGCGCTCATCTTGGCCGGATAAGGCCTACGAAGGGCGGGACGGTACGGGAGGGCGGCCAGGCGGGGTGCCGGAGGGCTGTCCGGAGATGGTGCTGCTCCTGGGGTGCAGATGGTCCGGTTCGTGGAACGGCTGCGGGGGAGGCTGCGCCGGTGCGCAGCCTCCCCGTGCCGGAGGGGGCAGGAGGTCGTAGCCGTCAGGGAGTGGCGGGGATGGCGATGAGGTAGAACTCGTTCCCGTCCTCATCCGAGACGAGGACCGGGTGCCCCTGGTCGACCGCGGTGAAGACGCGGTCCTTGATGTCGTCGGCGCGGTCGGCCGCGGTCAGCGGGGCCTTGAGGCCGGACCGCACCGCCTCGTAGGTGGCGGGCTGCGGCCTGTAGCGGTACCGCTCGCCCTTCACCACCCGGAAGCACTCGTCGATCTCCTCGGTGCTGATGGTGTCGTCGTAGCCCTGGAGTCGGGCGACCTGGCACGTGTTGACCGCGAGGAGCTGCCGGTTGTGGATGTTGCACAGGGCTCCGGGAGTGCCCTGGGGGTGAAAGTGGACGGCGGTGTCGATCGACGTGGGCAAGAGTAATCCTCCGCGATGGACGGGCAGTTGAGGCTCTGTCGAGCTCATGACATATAGAGTACGTCAGTAAATCCAATTAAGCAACCCCCGGAGTTGCCTCCGAGGGTTGTCGTCACGCAGAAGGCTCCGCTGTCAGCGGCCGAGATCGTTTCTGCGCGTATGGCCAGCACCTGTCCGCTGGTCTCGGCCCTACATCGCCGGGGTGTCGGTGGCTTGGGCGTTCGGCGGGAGGGGGGTGGTCCCGGCTGTCGGGAAGCGGAGCTTCTCCACATCGGTGACCGGGGGCTCGTCCTCTCGCGGGTCGTGCTCCCAGTAGTCGAAGCAGTAGCGGGCCGGAGCGTCATCGGGATGTTGGGGCGCTGTGGCGATCGTGCCGCGGCATCGCGCGAAGCGCCGCCCGTCCTGGTAGACGAACCCGGCTGTTCTGCCGCCGCTGACGGTGAAGAGTTCGGGCGACGTGCTGCCGCTCTCCAGCAGGAGCAGATTCGCGGGCGGAAGGCGACGCCATCTGCTGTAGCTCGCTTCGCGCGACCAGTGGTCGCAGAACCACGACAGATCGCGGACCTCAACGGTGTGTGCGCTCAGGTAGAGGAACTCGATGTGCGCGGCAGGGTTTCTCTGGGCGTGGTTCCTCGGCACGTTGTCTCCTGAGGTCACCGGGGGGAATGCGGGCCGGGCGTCAGCCGCTGCCGGAGCTGGCGCGCGAGCCGGCCGAGTGTGTGGCGGAGTACCCCCCAGCGGGGGCGTGCCGCGTACTCGGTTGAGGCGTTGCGCGCGTCGAGGTAGCGATCGCCGGTGGACTGGGCGGGATAGGGGTTGAGTCGGCGTCGGGAACAGAAGGAGTTCCAGGCGCGGATGAACGCCTGCTCATAGGCGTCGTAGTCCTCGTCGGGGCGACGAGGGCGGAAGCAGAACGAGGGCATGACGCTCTCCGGGAGGGGTTATGCGGGGCGGGGGCGCGGCCACGTAGGGGCCTAGTGGGCCTTCGGGCTCTCGGCGGCCTCCGGCCCGTGGGCGATGCGGATGGCGTCGCTTAGCGCCTGGTGCTGTTCCTCGCTCAGCATGCCGAAGAAGGCGATGAGGGCGGCGGTGGGGTTGTCGCTCTGCGACCAGGCGTCGTTCATCAGCGCGGCGGCGTAGGCGGCGCGGGTGGAGACCGTCTCATATCGATAGGCCCGGCCTTCCGGCTGGCGGCGTACCAAGCCCTTCTGATGGAGGTTGCCGAGAACGGTCATCACCGTGGTGTAGGCGATCGACCGTTCCAACTGGAGGTCTTCCAGGACTTCTCGAACGGTCACCGGGCGGTTCCACTTCCACACCCGTGTCATGACCGCGTCTTCGAGTTCTCCCAACGGGCGAGGTGGCTTCAGCACTCAAGTTCCTTGGTGTGGTCGGACGAAGGGAGTTCGTGCAGCCGCCGGCCGATGGTCGGGCCGGGGGCTGCATGGGGGAGGGGTATGGGTGGCACCTCCAAGGGGGGCGAGCCACGGGCGCGAGGGCCGCGGCTGGAGAAGATGTGCGTTGTGTAGCGCTGGCGGGACTCGAACCCGCGACCCAGGACTTATAGGATCCGCGCTCTTCCAACTGAGCTACAGCGCCGGGGGTTGACGGCCCGTACCCGGCGGGTGGGGGGGGTACCGGGTACGGGCCGTGAGGGCGGTGGCCTCTCGCCGACCGCCTAGATAAACTATACAGCATGCAATCCAATTAAGCAATCCTTGGTTGGGGTGGATGCACGGACCCTGGTGCGATCCCGCACGCTGCCTCGTGGGACGCGGAGTGCGGGATCGCCGAGCCGCACGGGTGCTTGGGGTAGGGGCGCGGAGTGAAGCCGATGACCGTCCGCGTCCGTTCTGCCCGCGTACGGCCAACCCGCAGCAGGTAGCGGTGGTTTCCTGGGTGCGCCTGGCGTCGGGCGCCGATCTGGGCGAGGGCCTGATCCAGCCACTGCTTGAGCGCCTCGCCAGGGCCCGGGGGCGGCGGTGGCGCCCCCATCTCCTCAAGGCGCCGAGCGACGCCGGCCGCCCCCGATTCCTGGCGCAGCAGCTTGGACCGCGCCCGTGCGGTGAATGTGCTGCCGTCCGGGAGCACGGTGAGCGTGCGGGCCGTCCCCAGACCGGTGTACGTCGCCGACAGCGCCTGATACACGATGCCCAGATGACCTCTGGTCTGGATGACATGGCCGTGCTCGGTCCGCCGCCATCGTGGGACGGGATCGCTGAACATGACCGCGCCGCGCAGGCCGGCGGCCGCGGCGGATCTCAGCGCGGCCGAGGTGAAGAAGCTCTCGCCGTTGCTGGGTACGGACTCGCTGAGGACGAGGCGCGCGATCTCGGCACTCTCCCGGTAGGGCTCCAGGTGCGGGAAGGCGCCTGTGAGAACACGGGGGTTCATGGGGCTGGCCAGCACCAGGACGCCCACCAGCGGCAGTCCCTCGACCGCGAGGTCGCCGGCACCCAGCGGCGCCTCCTGGTCGAGGAGTCCGTAGGGGTGGTGCAGGACGGCGGGCCAGCCGGACAGGTAGTGGTGCCGCTGCACGAAGGCCTTCGCGGTGGCCTCCGGGATGGCGGTCACCGCGTAGCGCTGGGCTCGGAACCCGCCTTCGGAGACGTGGCGCCACGTTGGGGCTCCGTAGCGCCACCGCTGGGTGAAACCGCGGGGGTCGCCGAGCTGCATGGCCCGCAGGTCGGCGGGCCGCGGGGTGATGATCGAGGTCATGGGCACCTGCGCTGGGCGTCGGTGATGTGGTCGAGCAGGTCCTGACGCCACCACAGGGCGTGGCGCATGCAGTTGTTCTCGCGCTGGTGGGACTCACTGCATCCGCGCTCGTGGCGGCCGCCGTAGGACCAGGCGAGGCTGTCGGCCGAGACCACGCTCTTGTGTGCGATCTTCAGCCCGGCCTTCTTGAAGCCGAACGCGTGGATGCGGATGCCGGCCCGCGCGAGGTCCGCCAGCAGCATCACGGGCAGGTCCAGGCGTGGACGGCGGCAGATGCTTCCGACGCCGACGAGCGGTTCCTTCGTCAGGTCCACTCCGGCCTTGTCGAACATGTCGACGCACTGGAAGTAGCTGACGGACGTCCACCCCTGGATCACGGGGATGATCGGCAAGTCGGGAGCGAGCGAGCGCAGTTCGACGAAGTTCGCGACGGTCAGCTCGAGATGCTGCTTCAACGTCTTGCCCGTCTTGCGGAGCACATCCCATTCGCACATCCAGTCCTGCTGGGCGGCGGCGTGGAGCTGGCCCACCTCCTCGTGGTAGCGGCGGACCGCCGCCGCGTAGGTGCGGGCGTCCTGGCGCCACCCTCCGTGGAGCGAAAGCTCGCTGAATCCCCCGCTGTCGAGGAACCATCTGTGCCGGGCGCGTGGCAGGGCCCGCCGGCCTGTGAGGCGGCGGTGTGAGACACACAGGGGGACGTCGGCCGTCTCGAGCCAGGCCGGGTGGTGGGCGCCCAGGAAGAACTCGAAGGGCGGTGCGGGCGGTGGTGCGGTGGTGGTCACGGCGTGCGGTCTTCCGATGGAATCGGGGCGGACGGGTCGGGATCGGGCCAGGGCGCGGGCAGGGTGGGGTCGTCGTCGCGCTCGCGGACCTTGTCCAGGGCGCCGGCGGCCCGGAGGCGGGGGACGTGCAGTTCGGCGGCCTCGTGGCCGCTGGGCCTGCGGCAGCGTCGGCCCGCAGGCGCCGCGCACCCGGGGCAGTCCAGCGACAGGGGGCAGGTGTAGCCGTCGACCCGACCACCGCAGCGGCACGGTGCCCCGAGCGGTGTCCCGGCCCGGTCGATGAGAATGCCGCTCGCCAGAAGGGCCTGAAGCTCGGACAGGAGAGCGGGACAGGGGACCGGCTGGGTCAGGGCCGCGTCCGGGCGGTTCACGCCGGACACCGGGTGCCCTCGCAGAAGTCTGCGCCCCTGGGCCACAGCCAGGCGATGCCGAGCCTGCTCAGCAGCCCCGTCAGGTCGCTGTCCGGGGGCTTGGGCACCAGAAGGGTCTTGGTGAGGGTGTCGCCGAACAGTCCGCCCAGGTCGAGGAGTTCGCCGATGGCTTCCTGGAGGGCCGGGCGGCTGGTGGTGCCCCGGGCGACGACGAGCCTGCCCGAGGAGAGATCGACCAGGTCGACGGCCAGGGGGTGCGGCTCACCGGCCATCTTCAGGGTGCATCGGCTCAGTTCGTGCCCGGCCGCCAGGAGGTGGTCACGCAAGGCGCAGAGCAGCAGCTCCGCCGCCGCGTCCTGCGGCGCCGGCTCGACTCCTGGGTGGGGGCGGAAAGGGTGGGAGAGGGGAACGGGGGCGACGCGGGCATGGGCCGAGCGCGGCCCCAGGGGGAGGAGTGGAGCGGGCTGAGACGGCAGAGCCGGATCGTGCATGGCGGACCAATCGGGGTGATGACGTGGGGTGGGGCGGGCCCGGCCAGTGAGTCCTGGCCGGGCGAGGGGTCAGTCTGAGATCAGACGCATGCGCTGGGCTTGGGCATCCCACCGGCACTCGGTGTAGAGCCGGTTGAAGTCAGGCATGGCGTCCGGGTGGTCGGCCGGGCATGGCTCCCAGCCGCTGGAGCCCAGTCGCGCGTAGAACCCGTACTCGTGGCACTCGGCCTCGCCGGGCAGGCGTCCGGTCCACGGCGTCCTGCACCGGTCGGTGAAGTGGCCGCAGCCGGAGCGCTGCAACCCGGTGAAGGCGCACCGGGCGAGGTCGCAGAGATCCGTGTGCAGTGATCCGGCCGTCACGTAGCAGCTCGGGCAGGGCCCGTCGGCGGACTGGGTGCCCGCGGCGACGTTGACCAAGTGCTGCAGCCGGGCGCCGATCCAGGCCTCCTTGTACGCCACGAAGGTCTTGACGGTCTCGTCGGTCAGGCCGAGCGGGCCCGTGACCGTGATCTCCCCGGTGTCCGTGACGGCGAGTTGGGTGTCGGTGTAGCTGGTGCTGGCGATGACGGTAATGCTGAACGAGCCGCTGGTGAGCGTGCGGCGGGCGAGTGTCACGGGAGGGCATTCCTCTGGGCGGGGCGGGGCAGTCGTGGGGCGATGGGAGCGGAGGGGCGCGAACTTCGAGGTGCGGGGTTCGTCGGCTGGCCGGGAGCGCCCCGGCGGCTGCTCGGGGCGGTGCTCCCGTGCCCCGCGCGACCACTCTCAATGACGTCGAAGTAAATCCAGTTATGCGACGTCGTCCGGGTGGATGGTGTGGTGCGCGGCCTCGGCGACCAGCGTGCCGAGGCCTGTGCGGAACGGGGTGCCGTCTCCGGGGGCGGGGTTTCCCTGCTCATCGCGGAACTCGACGAGCAGAAGCCGCGCCAGGGTCTGCTGTGTCGGCCACGGCACTCCTCGGGCGAGCCGCCCGTCAGGCCCGATCTCTTCCGTCAGGGCCTTGATCTGCCCCCTGTTGAGGGCGGCGCGACGGCCTGCCGCGGTGATGATGAACGGGCGGGAGTCGTCGGCACGGTTCAGGTCCTCGAGGGCGGCTTGGCCGTCGAGAACGAAGCCGTCGGTGTCGTTGCGGTAGGCGTACTTCTCCGTGACGAACAGGCGCAGCATCCTCGGGCCCACCTTGGGCAGGTGGCCGTCGGGGTGCACGGAGGCCGTCCGCAGACGGGCGACGGCCGTTGCCGTCAGCGTGGTGGAAGGCATGAAAAGCTCCCGGATGTCGGGGTGGAACGAGGGGTGATCCTTCAGCGGAGGGTGAGCCGGGGGGCGTAGTGTCGGCCGATGTCGCCGCACGGGATCTCAGCGCCCGCGCGCCGGGCCTGGTTCAGAAGGCCTTTCAGGGTCCGCTTCTTGGAGTCCGCGTGCGCACCGAGGTGTGGCCGTGTGATGCGCTTGGGCAGCCGGTCCAGCGGCCACTCCCACACGAGGTGGTGGGGGTACTTCGGGTTCCGCTGCCGGTCCAAGGGACCGATCGTCCGGCGGCCCTCCGCCGTGTAGACGGACAGGGAGTTGGCGCAGAGGAACTTGCCCTCGGGGAAGAGCTCCGCCACGACGGCACAGATCGCGTCGAGAACCTCGGGGGTGGTCTCCTTGAGAGCGGCCCGGGCGGCGTCCATCTTGCTGATGGCATCTATCTCTGGGGTGTTCACGGGTCTCCCGGGGATGTTGGCTCTGGGGCAGTGGGTGCCGTCACGTGCGGCGGGGGCAGCCGCCCGGGGCACTCACCAGCATCACCCACACAATACATCCGTAAATCCAGTTATGCAATCTCTGGGTGTCCGACACCCAAGGTCTCTGACTGATCGCCGACCGCCAGACCAGGACGTCGGGGCCGGGCCGCCATCGCCGTCCCCGATACCTGGCCGCCCACCGGCCCGAGCACCCTCCGCAGCGCGAACCGGGTCAGCTCTCCGGCGGAGTTGGGATGGGCAGCTGTCCGGGATCTCCGACAGGGCATCCGTCACAGTGAAGGGCGGCCCGCCGGGGCAGGCGCCGGCGGCGCCTGCCGCTCGCTCCCTCGGGTGGTCAGCCGCCGTCCTTCTGCCGGCGGAAGGAGGCGGGTCCGCTGCGTTGAACCCGGAGCGTCTTCGCGCGTGCCGGGTAGATCAGGCGACCAGGCCGTACAGCGCAGCTTGACGGGCTCGGTACTTCGACGTCATCGCCCGCCCGACATGCGCTGCCATCGCCGTACCTGCTGGAGGCCGCGCGGCGGGTCCCTCGGCCGCCTCCAGTGCTTCGGCGCGTCGGATGATCTCCCGCATCGACAAGCCCTTCTTGAAGTCGGCGCCGATCTTGGCCTCTGTCCGGGCGAACGCCGCGGCGAGCTCCGGCACGCGTCGCGCTCCGTTCACGAGGTCGCTGTTGCATCCGAGGACACAGAAAACGCAGCTCAGGCGCCAGTTTCCCCAGTCGTAGGCCGGGTGGTACGGCAGGCGGGAACGGGCGATCTCCCGCCAAACTCTCCGGTCGTTCCACGTGTGAATAGGTCGCCATGTCGTGATGTGCCGGCGCCCGTTGCTCGCCCCGCGATCGATCTCCACCTCGGCGAGCCTCGCCCGCTGGGTGCTTTCGGCAGCGCGCTGCCCGATGCACGCCAAGATCCGCACGGGACGCCCCAGGTGTGCGAGCTCGTTGGTGAGCCGGGTGTAAAGGGTCCGGATCGGCCCCCGCTTTTCACCGCTCGTGCACCAGCGCGCCGAACTCGACGGCCAGGCCGGCGCGACCTTCGCCTGCGTCGGGTCCTCGCCGCGCTCGAGAGCTTCCTCCTCCGCCTTCGCCTTCAGTTTGCCGTGGCGGGTTTCGACCCGGTCGAGGAAGTCGACGCCAGAGGTCACCACCTCGAACCGTCGGACCCCGCACAGGCGGGCCTGCAGCTCGGCGAGCTCGCGGGTACCTTCCCACTCGGCCCGGCCCAGGTCCGCGTGCACGACGACGACCTTGTCCAGCATCCCCAGAGCCTTCGCGCGGCGGACGACATACGAGAGCATCGCCTGGCTGTCCTTGCCTCCGGAAGACGACACGACCACCCAGTCCGCGTCCCGGATCAGGTCATCGGGAACGGTCGTCGACGGCGTGAACGGCACGGACGGGTGCACAACCCGCCTGCGCCTCCGCTTCGGCTTGGGCTTCGGAACGACCAGGACGGCCGCGGGGACCTCCTGCGGGTCCTCGAGGCCGCTCAGGCTGAAGAGGGCGTCTGTATGCATAGCGGGGCGTCCTTGAGGGTCGGTGCGCATCGGGCCGGGGCGAGGCCTGGGCCGTGCCCCGGGAGCCGGTGGTCGAGCCCGTAGTGGGGTGGGAGGGGCGACCGCCCCAGACCGGGGCGATGAGTCGAAGGCACGGCACCGGAACGGCAGCTCCGGTGCCGTCTGGACGAGGCCACGGGCAGCCCGGAGCTGCCGTGTCAGCCCGCAGTCGTCACGACCCGCCCTCCTGCGCGGCGGCCTGGGGCCCGCAGCCCGGCTCCCACGAGAGGTGGATGACTGCCGGACGCTCACCGGGTTCGTACGCGAAGTGCCACCTCAGACCAGCCTCGTCCGTGGCACGCCGACGGCCTGCGTGGTTCGACGGAGGGTCGGGCTGTACGTGGGTGCTGCGGCTGTACGCGGCCTCGACCACCTTCTTCCCCGTCGAGCGGGTGAACTCCGTGCCGAGTACGTCCCGGGCGAAGCGGCGCAGCACCAGGGTGGTGAAGCGGACCGGGAGGCCGTCTTGCAGCGCGAGGACCCAGCCCTTGTCCCTCCGGTGGCCGCTTCGGCTTCGGCTTCGGCTTGGCACACCGGCCTTGACCTGGCCGTAGGTCCGGTCGCGGTGCGCGGTGCTGTAGCCGAGGACGCGGTTCGCATCAGCGGAGAGCAGGAGGGAGAACCCTTCTCGGGCCAGCAGCCGCCAGGCACCGCCCTCGACGCGCTGATGCGTGCCGGTGGCGATGAGGTTCTCCAGCAGCGAGCGGATCTCCGCTTCCGCCGTCGCGCGGTCGCCCCCGTGCGTGGCGCAGTACCGCTCGATCGCCGAGCGGGTCACACCGAGCTGCGGATCGTGCGCTTCGTCGGAGGTCAGAGGCAGTCGATCCGTGGCGGCCGTGACCGGCTCGCGCGTGGAGGGAGCGGCCGGGCACGGGACTACCGGGTCGGTGGGCTTCTGTGGGCGCCGGAAGCCGGCGCACGTGCCGCACCACCCGTCGGCGCGCCGTGTCGGCCGGTGGCAGCGGCTCCCGCCCCGCTCGTAACGGGAGCAGCGACTGTTGCTCGTGAGAGCCGCCAGGGAGGAGGGGTTCGGTCGGTTGAGCATGCGTGGTCCTTGCGGGCGGAAGGCAGATCGAAGGGGGACGGCGCCCCTATCCGGCGAGTCGGACGTCGAGGCTGAACACCAGGTGATCCGGCGGCAGTTCGTCGAGGTAGCGGTTGGCCAGATCCAGGTAGCGCGTGCTGCCGGTCTCGGCGTCGTCGTCGGCGTCGATGAAGGACGGGTTGATGTGGAGGGTGCCGTCGACCGTCAGGAGAAGGTCGCCGGGAACGGCCCGCTGCCGGGCGCGTTCGACGAACGCATCATGGCCCAGCGCGACCAGGGCGGCAGTATCGGCTTTCCGGCGGTGCGACCGGGGCACGTCAAGGTCGGTGAGGACCTGGAGCTGCGGTTGGGCGCGGAACTCCTGCAGTGCCCGGCCGGGGTCCTGCGGATGGCGCTGGTGGAAGGAGCTGAGAGGGACGGCCGGGGGCAGGATGGCCGTGGCGCTCTTCCACGCACGGTGGAGCCGCGAGGCCTGCGCGGCACGGTGTGTGCGCATCGCGGGGAAGTCCAGCAAGTCTCGGCGGCCGCCGCTGCACGTGGGAAGGCGGGACTGGCGTGCCCGTGAGCTCTGGACGAGACTCCCGTCGCTCGGTGTGACGTCCGGGCGGACGGCGAGATGAGTGTCGTATCGCCCGTAGGCGGTCCAGGTGTAGAGGTCGTCGGGGTACGGCGCGATCGCCTCGTCGATCGCGTCCGCCCAGTCGTGCGGGTCGTTCAGGGGCGGGAGGCAGACGAGCGTATGGCGGGAGGTCATGGTTCCTGCATGGGTGAAGGGCAGCGGCCCGGCACACCGGGCGGCCGGTCGCTGCCGGTCGGTCGTGTTGCTGGGCCCGGTGTCACGGGAGCTGGAGGTAGAGCTCTTCGCCGGGGGCGAGGGAGCCGACTGCGGCATTGGTGAGCCCGCGGAGGATCGCTTCCGCCTGCGGCTGGAGGTCCTGCGGCACCGTGAGCTGTTCGATCCACTCGCGTCCGTGCCGGGACGCGAGCGGCAGATACAGCCCGTCTGCGCTGTAGCGGACCGGCTGCGGCTGGGACCGGGTCGGCTCGAACGCGACCGCGCGGACGACGAGCTGCCGGGCGTGGGCGTCTTCCCGCGCCTGGACCCCGGAGATGACCGGAGTGAGCAGCCGGGCGAGCTTCGCCAGTTCGAGCCGGGTGAGACGCTCGTGGGCGGCGACCAGGATCTCGTGGACGGCGTAGTCGTCCTGAAGGCGGCTGATCTGGTCGAGAACCGGACGGATATCGACGGCGCGGGACGTGGTGGTCATCGGCGGACCTTCCGTGGTGTGAGCGGCGGTGCCAGCGGGCAGCGTTCCGGGCCCGCTGGCCCCCCCTGGTACAGCATCACCCTACCGCAATAAATCCAATTACGCAATCTATCGGGGTGGGTGGAGGCTGCTCAGGAACGCATCCCGGCGGGCGATCGCCTCCTCGCGTTCCTGGTGCGCCTGCGTCAGACCGCTGTCGCCGGCAAGTGCGTCCGCGCAGGCGATCAGCACATCGGTCCCCAAACGCCACAACAGGCTGTTCGCGCCGAGTACAGCCGCCGTAAGCGGGTCGATCTCGACGCCGACCCACCGGTACTGCGCAGCGTCGCGACCCTGGTCATGCAGCAGCCGGGCCTGCGCGCGCCACATGGCGCCCGAGCCGGCCGCCGCCTCGCCGATGACCGTGCCCGGCGGAAGATCGTCGGCGAAGTACTCGACCATGTGATTGGTAACGACGTCGGGCGTGTGGAAGGCGCCGCGGCGGCTCTTCTCCCCGCGGTTGCTCAGCGCCTGCAGCAGCCGGCCCAGCAGATCGGTCGCCAGATAGCGCTTCGGATCGGCGCCGTACTCGAGGATGCCGCCCTTGAACAGATGGTGGGTCATCTCGGTCACGGCCTGCGCGGTCTGCTGAGGCGGATCGGCGAGCCACCGCCACAGCAGGCCGGCCCGCTCCACGAGATACGGCTGGCTCTGCCACAGGTGGGCCCACATCTGCCGGAGCACGACGATGAGGTCGTCCGGATCCAGAGCGGCGACGTCGTGGGCGAGTTCCGGGCTCTGCGCATCGGCCAGCGGGAGCAAAGCGAGCGCCGCCGTGGTGCCCAGGGGGACCTCCAGCGACGAGGAGGGCCACAGCGCCGTGATCGTGTCGATCAGGCGCCGGGCGTGCTCCTGGGGATCCTCGGGGAGGAACGCCCGTCGGGCGTGCGCGGACGGAAGTCAGGTCAGGTCACGCGGGCGGGTGGTCATCGTGTTCCTGTTCATGCGGCGCGGGCGGAGAAGAGGGTGTCGAGCTGGCGGAAGGCGTCGTGGGTGGCCTTGGCGAAGGCGGCGACGCCGCGGAGTCGGTCTCGGTGGGCCTGCATCTTCCGCTGGTGCGCAAAGGCCTGCTGGCTCAGGTCGCTGTCGGCCAGCGTGTTGCCCACCGCGACGACCGCCTTGGGGCCCAGATCCCAGACGACGGTGTTCACCGCTGCTCCGGCGGCCGCGATCGGGTCGAGTTCCTGCATGACCCACTCGTGCTTGTGCGGATCCCCGCCGCGTTCGCGCATGGCCTGCACCATGGAGCGGAACATGCCGCCGGTACCCGCAGCCGGCTCGTTGAACGACTGCCCCCGCCCCGGCTCGGCATCGGCGTCTGATGCGCCGTCATAGAGGAGACGGGCCATCATGTCGGCGACCTCCGGAGGCGTGTGGTACTCACCCAGGCCGCGGCGCGAGCTGTGATGCCGCAGATTGGTGATGGTCCACGACATGAGGTCGATGTCCGAGCGGTAGTACGGATCCTTGTCGCCGGTGTACTGGAGTACGCCCGCGCGCAGTGCGGCCCGGGTGACGGCCGCGACGCCGCGCAGGGCCTGCTCGTCGAGGTCCTCCTCCGTCCAGCGGAAGATCGGTGCGGCCACATCCATGAGCTCGGGGCGCAGCATCCACGTGGCGGCGTACACCTCGGCGTAGCCCTTGGCAAGGACGCGAGGAGGCTGGGCGGCAAAGTAGCGGGAGAGCTGAGCGGCATGGAGCGCGCCCGGGGACTTGATGGGGCACAGGGCCAGGGCCGCGACCACGCCCGCTGGAATGTCCATACGGCTACTGCCGCAGCTGCGGTACCAGGCGTCGGCGACGGATTCTCCGAAGTCGGAGCCGCGCCGGCGTGTGATGGGGAAGGGCGGACAGTCGGTGGTGCCGGCGTGCCGGGCGCATCCCGGATCGCTGCAGTCGGCGGTGCCGTCGGGTTGCGCGTGGCCTGCTGGGGCGAGAGCCGCCGGTGCGGGCCGCTGGGCGGAGGCGAGGGCTGCGGTGAGGCGGGAGCCCAGGTCGGATGGTGCCATGGGTGAAGCTGACTTTCGTGCGCTGTGCTGATGGATCGTGCGGCCGGCGCTGCGTTTCAGCGCGGGTCGGCGGGAAGCCGGGTGGCGGGTGCGACCTTCGGCCATACGACGGTGTCGGGTTCCACGTGGGCGCGCTGGCTGCTGAACCGGCGCCGGGCTGCGAGTTCGGCGTCGTCCGCGCAGGCAGCCGTGGTCTCGTACGACGAAAGGCCGCTGGCGTACAGCACGTTGTAGAGCGCGTCGTAGGCCGCGGCGTCCTCGTGCGGAGTGCGGTAGACGGCGAGCACGGCCATGCCATGGCCGTGGTCGGCGAAGGCGACCGTCCACGCGTCCGGGGCCGCCGGCGGGTATCCGCCGGCCTGCGCCTCGTCGAGGGCCCGGGCGAACTCCGCCGGGTCGGTGGTGGTGTGCTCTCGCCAGGGCAGGAAGCCGTGGCCCAGGGCGTAGCGGCCTTCGGCGTCGGGCCGGCAGCGTTCGAGGACCTTCGGAGGATCGCCGAGGCCGAGGATCTCGATGGCTTCGCCGGTGAACCGGAGGTTGAGGGCGATCGAGGCGTCCGAACGGAGTTCGGCTGCGATCCGGCCCGTCACCTCGCTGGTGAAGCGGGGCTGGATCATGCCGTCGTGCCGGTGGCCGAGGACTTCGGCCGGATATGGCCCGCAGTCCTTGAGGGTGACGGAGGAGGGGAACCATTCGGCCGGTCGGCCAGGAGGCTGGGTGTGCATGCTGCTGTGTTTCTGCGTCGGAGAAGCGCGCCGGGGGGCGCGACTGGCGAGGCGGCGTTCAGATCCGGCAGCTCCAGAGGCGCCGTGGGTACGCAGCCAAGAACCTAGACGTTACCTCCTTAATTCCAATTACGCAATCTAGAGAGTGGTGCCGATCCACAGGAACCGGAACGCCGCCTTGAACTGCTCGTGACGGATCAGCGCGTCGGGCATGGCGCGCAGCAACCGGGCCCGGAACTCCGGGCCATGGGATCGACCCCGCGGGCGCGTCCCGTGGACCAGCTCGTGCACCAGGACGTACTCCAGCAGCGCCGGCGGGAGCTGGAAAACCGCCCAGTGCAGAGTCAGCCGGTGAGCGCGCTCCTGGTAGATGGCCCCGTTGCAGCGGCCGAGGTCGCGCACCGCCAACTGCGGGAGCCGGCGCCGGGTCCGCATGCGCGACCAGTGCGCCGGCGCCTCGCCCTCCAGCCAGGCCCGGCCCGCCCGCGCGTACCAGTCGATGACTGGCTGCGCGCCGTGCCTCTCCAGGTCACCGCGGTAGACGACGAGCAGTCCCGTTCCGTCCTCCTGCTGCCGCATGCGGACCGCAACGGGAGTGTCGACCAGGTGCAGTCGGATGGTGCGGCCGAGCCAGAGCAGCTCACAGCCGTCCACCAGGCGCCTGTTCGGGTGCTGGGGCGCCCTCTTGGCCATCTGCCGGGCGTGGGCCTCCAGGCGCGGGGCGTTCTGGCGGACGAACTGCGTGATCTCGGCGGCCGTCGACGTCGGCAGGATGCGCACGACACGGCGCCCGTCCGGTCGCGTCGTCACTGCATGCGTGGTACGCCGATGTGACACCACGACGTCGAAGGTGCCGGAGGCGAGGATTCCGTCGGCTTCCAGGGCCGCGGTGACGCCTCGGATGAGGACCTCATCCGAGGCGGCGGTCGGGTTCATGAAAAGGGGCTCCTGTCGGTCGGTCCGGCGGGCGGGGCGCCGGCGTCGGCCGGCACGCCCTGCCGGCACCGGGCGCCGGTGGCGTGCCAGCGGGGCAACGCGCGAGGCCCCGGCGGGAGCTGAGCTCGCCGCCAGGGCCATGCAATCGGGGAATGATGGGGTTGGGTCGGGCCGTGTTCCTCCGGTACGGATCGGGCCCGTGACGGACCCGGCCCGGCCCGGTCGGGGCGGTGCGGGGGCCGGGCGCCGCTGCCGATTACGCAGCGCCTCGTGATCCGTCGCCGCCTCCACTGACCATGGCGCGGACGTAGCCGTGCGCAGCCGTGGTGTCCTGCGGGTTGCCCAGGGCGGTGGCGAGGGCCGTGACCAGGGCGCGGAGCTGGTGGCTGAGACTGTCACGGGTGATCCAGTCCCAGGCCGCGTCGTGCCGTTCACGCAGCGGGAGGATCTGACGGGCCAGATCCTGCGCGATCTGGTCGCGGGCGGCCTCGCACAGGGCGTCGACCAGGGCGGCCGCCCGGGGTTCGGGCAGACCGCCGTCGGCAAGCCTTTCGATCATGTCGTGACGCTGGCTCTCCAGGTCGAATGCCTGTTGCCTCGCGCGGCTTCGAGCGGAGGGATGCATGGGGTACTGGGCTTCTCTCTGGGTGGGCGGGGGCGCGTTCTTCTGCGTGGCTGGCTGTGTGTGGCGCCGCCCAGCGGTGGCTGCCCGGCGGAGGGCGTCCCACCAGGCAGCCACCGCTCATGCGGCCATGCGTTCCAGGAGTGCGCGCGTGGCGTCGCTGCGGGTCGAGTCGAGGATCCGGAAGTACGTGTCCTCGTGCCGCCGGAAAGCCTCGTCGAGAGCCTCTTGCAAGTCCGTCTCGGCCAATTGCCCGAGCACTTGCCTCTGTTCGCTGCTCAAGTCGGGGGCGTCGTGCCAGTCGGCGCGCAACTCGGCGACCGTGATCGGATTCATGAGGTCTCTCGCGTGCCGTCGTTGGTCGGCGCCAGGGGCGCGGCCTCGAAGGCGACGCACGCCGGGGTCTCCTTGTGGAGGTCGGGACCGCCGTTCCGGCGGCCCGTGCCGATCACCAGAGCGCACTTCAAGTGCCGCGAGTCGTCGGCAAGTTTCTTCATCTGGAGATGAGCACATCCTCCGCAGTGCTGTCCGGCCTGGAGCGGGCGCCGGGTCGCCGGGTGGATACCTGCGTCCAGGGCCTGTCGTATGAACCCGCGGCCGCGCCCGGTACGGCCCTCGGCCGAATCGGTGCGCTGCGTCGGGGCGCTCGCGGTGGTGGGCGAAATGGTCATGGCAGATCCTTGTAGCTACTGGGAGACGACGGCTGCGGGCGCTTCCGCCGCCGCACCGCGGTGGTGACGGCTGCGAGCGCCGTGGCGCTGACGATGGCGAGCCCGTACGCCGAGTGCATCGCGGCGCGCGCCAGGAAGTCGACGGTGACGGCTCCGTCGGCGAACCGTGCCGGGGTGATGCCGGTGGCCGCCTGAGCCGTCATGCCCGCCCCGGTGGCGGCGGCTGCCGTCACGGCCAGCCCATGGCCCGAGCGGCGTGAGGTGCCACGGCGCGCCTGGACAGCTGTGCGCTCACGGGCTGGAAAAGGTACGGACATGGTTCTCCGGAAGTCGGACGACCGGACGGCGCCTGGCCGTGTCGGTGGAACGCGGCGACCGCATCGGACTGCGGGTCACCGTCACAACACAAGCCTACCGCCATAAATCCAATTATGCAATCCAACGGGGATGGGCGAGGGCTTCCTTCAGCCGGTCCTCGGCGAGCCTGCGGCGAACGGCTTCGGCGATCGCCGACCACACCTTCCCCCGGGCCGGGTCCGCCGGGATCGCCGGCTCACCCTGTACCCCCCGGACCGTGATCACCGTGTCGCCCTGGGGCGGGCGTACGCGATGGCACAGGATGACCGTCGGCGTGCCGTGGCCAGGGATGTACGCCCCGGAGGTGTCAATGACCCACCGCATATCGAA